>NZ_JAPMLG010000007.1:0-159282 GCF_035726925.1 Enterococcus sp. E5-37 | reverse complement strand
TTAAGCTCAATTTGTTTGCTAGCATATTGCTTGCTTGTTAAAAATGTTTGTTGTCTTGAATTGAATCAAGACGCCCTACACATTTGGTTTGTCTTACTTTGTTCAGTTTTCAAAGGTCTACTTCATCAGGAGTGTTTCCCAATTCGTTTTTGGCTGCCGTAGCAACTTTTATATCATATCAGAGAGACAAGTGATTGTCAACTCTTTTTTAAAAGTTTTTTCAATTTCGTTTTTCGAAATCTTTCAGCAACTCATTTATCATAACTTATCGTTTGTTATTTGTCAAGAACTTTTTTGAAGTTTTTTTCGATAGAATCAAGCTTCGCAAGTGGTTCTTTTTTAACGACTCAGTTATCTTATCATGTCGTTAGTAACATGTCAATAACTTTTTTGTTATGTTTTTGAATAAATATTTTCTTCTGTCTTTTGGACAAGTAATAATATACCAACTAAATTTATCTTGGTCAACGAATTTTTTGTATTTTTTCAAGTTTTTTTCAATAAACGATTATTCATAACTTTTCTTTCTTTATCGTTCGTTTTCGTCTTCTTTAATGTCTAGAATAGTCGACATTAGCTTTTGAACTTTCGTTATTATTTATTCCTTTCTACACAGCAAAAGCTGCCTAAGGAATTCCTTAGACAGCTTTTATTCGATTATCTCATTGTTGGGAATAGCAAAACATCCCGAATTGATTGTGCATCAGTTAGCAACATTACTAATCTGTCGATCCCGATACCTAGACCACCAGTTGGCGGCATACCGTATTCTAAGGCTTCCAAGAAGTCTTCGTCTACACCGTGAGCTTCGTCATTTCCTAGTTCACGTTCTTTTTCTTGCGCTTCGAATCTTTCTCTTTGATCAATTGGATCGTTCAGTTCTGTAAAGGCATTAGCAAATTCGCGCCCCACGATGAATAGTTCGAATCGATCTGTGAATCGAGGATCTTCTGGATTTTTCTTCGCTAAAGGCGAAACTTCGACTGGATGTCCGTATACAAACGTCGGTTGTGTCAATGTTTCTTCAACAAATGTTTCAAAGAATTCATTGATAACATGTCCGACACCCATAGCTTCGGTTACTTCTACATTGTGTTTTTCGGCTAAAGCTAATGCTTCTTCCAATGTCATTTCTTGCCAGAAGTCTACACCAGTTTGTTCTTTGATTGCATCTACCATATGGATGCGTTTAAAGTCACTTTCTAAGTCGACAGCTTGTCCATCATATGTGATTTTTGCTGTTCCTAGTACTTTTTCAGCTGCGTTACGGATAATACCTTCTGTCAGATTCATTACATCATTGAAATCAGTATATGCTGTGTATGCTTCTAACATCGTAAATTCTGGATTATGTGTAGTATCAATTCCTTCATTACGGAAAACGCGGCCGATTTCATAAACTTTTTCCATTCCGCCAACAATTAGTCGTTTTAAATGAAGTTCTAGCGCAATACGCAAATATAAATCAATGTCCAGTGCATTATGATGCGTGATAAATGGGCGTGCGGCAGCTCCACCTGCCTCATTGTGCAATACTGGTGTTTCTACTTCAATATAGCCATTGCCATCTAAATAGCGACGGATTTCGCTGATAATTTGGCTTCGTTTCATAAATCGGTCAAAGCTTTCGCGATTACTGATTAAATCCAAGTAGCGTTGTCTGTAGCGTTGTTCAATATTCGTTAAGCCATGGTATTTATCTGGCAGTGGACGAAGTGCTTTTGACAAAATCGTGATTTCTGAAGCTTTGATAGAAACTTCGCCTGTGTCTGTTTTCATGATTTGTCCAGTTACACCAAAGAAATCTCCAAGGTCTGCATGTTTGAATACTTCATAGGCCTCATCACCTACTTGGTCTTTTCTTACATAAATTTGAATTTGGCCTTCACGATCTTGTAGATGCGCAAATCCAGCTTTCCCTTTTCCTCGGCGAGTCATCATACGACCAGCTACACTAGCGGTCAATCCCATTTCTGCTAGTTCTTCTTTTGTTCTTGGATCAAATAGTTCATGCAATTCTTCTGAGTTGTGCGTGCGTTCAAATCGTTTTCCAAATGGATCGATTCCATCTTCACGCAATTGTTCCATTTTTTGACGACGTACAAGCATTTGATCATTTAAATCTTCTACTTGATGTTGTTGTTCCTGTGTCACAAAAGTTCCTCCATTCTCATGTTAATCTCTTTCCTATAATGCCAATGAAACACAAAAAAAGCAAGCCGAACTTGGAATTTCGGCTTGAAAATTCACGAAAAACTTAGAAATCACAACGTTTGTTTCAATAGTACTTTTTCCGCTTTTTCTACAAATTGATCCAGCAGGTCATTGATTTCCTGCTGTTTTTCTGTCTGATTGATTGCTACTTTCACTTTCGCCGCTCGAGGAATCCCTTTTAAATAATAAGCCGCATGTGTTCTGAATTCTCTACAAGCTACTTTTTCTCCTTTGAGATCTGCTAAGCGTTGTAAATGAAGCTTAGCTGTAGCAATTTTTTCGGCTGGTGTTGGTTCAGGAATCAGTTCTCCTGTTTCGAGATAATGCTGTGTGCGGTGAATCATCCATGGATTGCCCAGCGCTGCACGACCAATCATCACACCGTCTGCACCGACATAGTCAAGCATCCGTTTTGCATCTTCTGGCGTTTTGACATCCCCGTTCCCCATAAATGGGATCGTCAAATGTTTTTTCACTTCTTTCAATACTTCCCAGTCCGCTTTTCCTTCATACATCTGAACCCGTGTACGTCCATGCATAGCGATGGCACTTGCTCCAGCTGATTGTGCTGCTAATGCATTTTCTACAGCAAAGACGTGCTCTTCATCCCAACCAATACGCATCTTGACTGTTACTGGGATATCTACTGCTGAAGAAACAGCTTGGACCATTTCGTATACTTTCTCAGGATCTAAAAGCCATTTTGCTCCTGCTTCTGCTTTGATTACTTTATTTACTGGACAGCCCATATTGATATCTATTATATCGGCAGCTGTGTTTTCTTCGACAAATTGAGCAGCTTCAACTAGACTATCTTTATTTCCGCCAAATATCTGTAAACTTAATGGATGTTCTGTTTCTTCAATGTGGAGCATCTCTAAAGTTTTTTTGTTTCTGAAATGAATACCTTGGTCACTGATCATTTCACATACGACTAAGCCTGCACCAAATTCTTTGACAGTGACTCGAAATGCTGAATTTGTTATTCCAGCCATCGGTGCAACAACGACACGATTAGGGATTTCCACATTGCCGATTTTCCATGTGTGTTCCACTTAAATCCCTCCTAAGGCTTCTTTCTTCAATCCAGCTAATTCTTCTTCACTATACTTGTATTTGTTATTACAGAAAGAACAAACCGCTTCTGCACCGTGATCTTCGTCTATCATTGCTTGGATTTCTTCTGCACCTAACGCGATAATTGCTTCTGCAAATTTTTCTTTTGAACAGTCACATTTGAATTGAACAGGCATTTTTTCCAAAATGTTCAATTCTTCTGTACCAAGCAATCCTTTCAATATTTCTTCTGGTGTCTGTCCTTCATCTAAGAGGGTAGAGATTCTTGGTGTCGTTTTTAATTGTTCTTCGATCTTGCTGATTGTTTCTTCATCGGCACCTGGCATGATTTGGATCATGAATCCTCCCGCCGTCTTGATGCTGTCGTCAGTATTGACCAATACACTCAGTCCAACAGCTGAAGGGATTTGTTCTGAGATAGCAAGATAGTAAGTAAAATCTTCAGCGATTTCTCCAGAAACAATCGGCGTTTGCCCAGAAAAAGGTTCTTTTAATCCTAAGTCTTTTGTGACAGTAAACATTCCTTGTGTTCCAACTGCTCCCCGCACATCGATTTTACCTTCACTATTTAGAGGAAGACTGAGATGCGGATTTTTGATGTAACCTTTCACATCTCCCTTTCCATTTGCATCTACTACAATTCCTGTCGCTGGACCATCGCCTTGGATTCGAACAGTTAGTTTGTCTTCTCCTTTGAGCGTCGCACCAAGTAGCAGACTACCGACCAATGTCCGTCCCAAAGCAGCTGAGGAGGTGTGCCAAGTATCATGACGTCTTTGTGCCTCCGCTACGGTATTTGTTGCTTGAACGGCGTATGCTCGGACGAATCCGTCGTGAGCAAGTGCCTTAACCAAATAATCTTTCATTTGTTATGTACTCCTTTTTCCGTTTTTAAACTCATAGTGAATCATACTAGCAACTACTGCTTTTTTCAACTTTGGAATGCTTCTTTTAAAAATAATTCAGAATCATCTAGAAAACAGGACATCATCCTATTTACATCTTAAATAAAGAAATCTCCCGAAAACCGGTTTTTGTTCCGGTTTTCGGGAGTCATATCAGATCAATTGACCTATATTTTTTTATTTGTATTGATCGTCTGAATGATTATCTTCTGATTGTTGAGAATCTGAATCATGTTCTGCTTTATTTTCCTCATTCAGTTCATGTTTTGCTTCTTCAAAATCACGTTTTTCTTCCGCTTGTTTTTCAGCGTCTTTTTCTTCCAAAGCACGTTTTGCTTCTTCAAAAGTTTTCGCTTCTTTTTCGCTTGGATAATCATTTGACTCAGTACCTTCAGGCATCACACCGTGTTCAAACAATGACTTGATTGCTTTGGCATCCAATGTTTCGAATTCCAAAAGTTTTTCAGCAATCAGTTTATGCTGTGCACGATGAGCTTCGATGATTTCTCGAGCTTTATCATGAGCTTCCATCAAGATTTTTCGTACTTCTTGATCAATCTCGAAAGCGACTTGTTCAGAGTAAGCTTTTGTTTGACCATAGTCGCGGCCAACAAACACTTGATGGTTTCCTTCATATTGAACAGGACCTAAACGATCACTCATTCCATATTCTGTTACCATGCTTCGTGCTAGAGCTGTCGCTTGCTCAAAGTCATTGGAAGCACCAGTTGATTGGACATTGAAGATGATTTCTTCAGCTGTACGTCCACCAAGTAAGCCTACGATTTGTTCAAACATATCTTCTTTTGTCATCAAGAACTGATCTTCTTTTGGTAAAGCGATCATATATCCGCCGGCGCGTCCGCGAGGGATGATCGTTACTTTGTGGACGACCCGAGCGCGACTCAATACTAATCCGACAATCGTATGACCAGCTTCGTGATAAGCAACCATTTCGCGTTCTTTTTTGCTGATTACGCGATCTTTTTTAGCTGGACCTGCAATCACGCGATCTTCCGCTTCATCGATATCAGAAGCATCGATTTTCTTTTTATTTCTTCTAGCAGCTACTAACGCTGCTTCATTCAAGACATTTTCTAAATCTGCTCCGGCAAAACCTGGTGTCTGTTGAGCCACAACTTTCAAGTCAACGTCATCTGCCATCGGTTTATTCCGTGCATGGACTCGCAAGATTGCTTCACGACCTTTTACATCTGGACGTCCAACTAAAATCTGGCGGTCAAAACGACCTGGACGTAGTAACGCTGGGTCTAGTACATCAGAACGGTTGGTTGCAGCAATGACGATTACTCCTTCATTTCCGTCGAAGCCATCCATTTCTACAAGCAATTGGTTCAATGTTTGTTCGCGTTCATCATGTCCGCCGCCCATACCGGCACCACGTTGACGACCTACCGCATCAATTTCATCAATGAAAATGATAGCTGGTGCGTTTTTCTTCGCTGTTTCAAACAAATCACGAACACGACTTGCTCCGACACCGACAAACATTTCTACGAAATCAGAACCCGAGATCGAGTAAAACGGTACTCCAGCTTCTCCGGCAACAGCTTTTGCTAATAAGGTTTTACCTGTTCCTGGAGGTCCTTCTAAAAGTACACCTGCCGGGATACGGGCACCTAATTCAACAAATCGGCGAGGATCTTTCAGAAATTCAACAACTTCAACTAGTTCTTGTTTTTCTTCTTCCGCACCCGCTACATCAGAAAAACGTACGCGATTAGCTTTTTTGTCTGCTTCTTTGGCTTTTGATTTACCAAAGTTCATGACACGGCCGCCACCGCCACCGCCGCCGCCTTGTTGTCCCATCATCATGTAAAAGAAAAAGATGATGATTACGATTGGCAAGAAGCTAAGCAATAGGGAAACCCATATACCGCTGCTTGATTCTTCTTTTACTGTTGTAGCAACTTTGTTTTCTTTTGCCAGTTCTGTTACTTGGCTCAATGTTGTATCATTTGGCAAAATGATTGTTGTGAAATGGGTAGTAGTCGTATCTGTTGAACCTAAGATAGCTAACCCACCGCTGTTAGCGACGGTCTGCTGTTCTTTGTATTCACCAGTGATCTTATATACACCATTTGCAGGCTGCACTTCAAATTCTTTGATCTTGCCTGCTTGTAGTTGTTCTGTGAATTTTGAGTACTCGATATCTGACGATTGCTGGCCGTTATTACCAAAAATAAAATAAACGACCATTACCATCGCTAAGATTACGAGGACATAATACAAGGCATTTTTCATCATGCCGTTGTTCTTTTTGTTCATAGTTGCCCTCCCTAAGCGTCAATTTAATTTAACAGTTTTTTATCAATCCTGACCATTCTATTGTACCATAATTTAATTGAGATACAGCATTAATTTGATTGATAAACACTAGGTTTCAATACACCGATGTACGGAAGATTACGATATGCTTCTGCATAATCCAAGCCATAACCGACCACAAATTCATTTGGTACGTTGAAGCCAACATAATCTGCTTCGATATTTACTACTCTTCCTTCAGGTTTGTCAAGTAGTGTAACAATTTTGACTGATTTTGCTTTGCGGTATTTGAAAAGATCCACTAAATAAGCAAGTGTTCTTCCGCTGTCAATGATATCTTCAACGATCAACAGATCGCGACCTTCTACATTCGTATCTAAGTCTTTGACGATTTTTACTTCCCCTGACGAGACTGTTGCATTCCCGTAGCTTGAAACATCCATGAAATCCAATTCCAAATACGTATCGATAGAACGAACGATATCTGCCATGAATGGTACCGCTCCTTTTAAGACACCTACTACTAGGGGATTGGTGTTTTGGTAAATTTCTGTTAACTCTTTGCCTAGTTCTTTGCAACGAACTTGTATCTCTTCTTGTGAGATCAAAATTCTCTCAATATCCTTTTCCAACATCAGGTTCTCCTTCCAATTGCTTCTTTTTGATATTTGTAAAGAAGTATGTAGTGTATTTTATCAGTTTCTTCACGAATACTCAAATATGAAAAGGCAAAAGGTATCAAGCTATATATATTTCTTTTGGCATCTGTAATGATCCAAGCATGCTGCCTTTGTGAATTAGGTACTTTCTGATCGATAAAATATCTAGATACTTTTTTTGTGAGATTCTCTGTTAATTTAATGCGGTCTCCTGCTTTTCTTTTTTCGACATACAGTTGCACATCAGCAGGAATCCAAATGTCATGAGAAAATAGAGACCATGAATCTGTTGCTTTGATGTCCCCTGCATTTTCAGGTTTGACCAGACCAATCCATTCTGTTTCATTCAAATATATTCCTTGTTCTGGAATCAGCAACAAGCGCTGGTCTTCTGTCTGGCTAGTTGCTTGTTTTTCTTTTTTAGAGAGTACAACAAAATGATACTCTCTTTTCAGTATCCAATTATTGCCAATACTGAGTTGCCATTGGCTTTTTTTCTGTTGCCACTGTTCTAAAATCGACTCCATTTGTTGTTCTTTCAAAATAATCCCTGTTTTTGAGAATGCTTTGTCGAAAAAGGAGTAAAAAAAATAGTATCGTTCAGCATCTGTCATTTCTTCGATCATTTCTGCAGAAAATCGAAATTGTTCCTCCCACTGTTCGACTTCCTTTTCGATCAACTGTCCCATATATTTTTGAATGACTTGGTCTGCCCATTGGATCTGTTGCGAAAATTGCTGGAAATGTCTCAACGCCTGTGTATTTTCTTGTTTCAATTGAGGAACTACCAAATGACGAAGCCGATTTCTCTGGACATCTAACAATTGGTTTGTCTGATCCTCAAAGTAAACAAGCTGCGATTCCGCTGCATAAGTATATAGGTCTTCTTTGCTAAAACTCAGCAACGGACGAACCAGTCTGCCCGTAGCAAATGGTTGTACTTCTTTGATTCCAGAAAAAGTATTTAACTGTCCCCCACGAACGATTTTCATTAACACCGTCTCGATTTGATCATCTCCGTGATGAGCAGTCATCAATGTGTCATATTGTCCTTCTTCCATCACGCGAGTGAATTCTTGATAACGAAAGTTACGAGCTTCTGTTTCTATGGCGGATTTGGCTGGATCTTCCCAAATACTTACGTATAAAGGGAGATTCTTCTCTTCACAATATGAGCGAAGATAGGCAGCTTCTTCTGCTGATTCTTCTCTTAATTGATGATTGATGTGGACGATACCTAAAGAAAAACCGATTTGGCGTTGCACTTGTAAAAGTAAATGGAGCAAAACCATCGAATCAACACCACCTGATACCGCTGCTAAAATTCTCGATCCTTGTTGCCAGAATCCTTGTTCATTCCCGTGCCGAATAAATGACTGCTGTAATAGCGGTGCTTTTTTCCCGCCTTTTTCAACGTTCATCCTTTCCACACCCTTTCTTCCTAAAAAAAAGAGAGCGGGAAAACGTCTAAAACGACAATTAACCTGCCCTCTGTTGATACTATGACCCAAATAGTCGCACTATCATTATTTGCGGCTTTTTAGCTGCGGCGTCCGCCACGGCCACCGCGCTTTCCTTCTGTGTTTCGCTTCAATGAAGATAAGCGGTCATCGCTATCTTTCAAAAATGAACTCATCAATGAATCGAAGTCTTCTTTTTGAGCTGAAGGTTGACTGCGAGAAAAAGATTTTTTCTGTGCTGGACGATTTCGGTTGTCACGGGGATCTTTTTGTTGATATTTTTTAGGACGGCTTTCTTCTCCAGATTCAGCAGGTTGTTCCTGCGCTTTCCGGATAGATAGTCCGATTTTTCCATCATCATTTACTGAAATAACTTTGACTGTTACTTCATCTCCTACACTTAAAACATCATGGATGTCTTTTACATAGCCATTTGACACTTCGCTAATATGAACTAGACCCGTTTTTCCAGCACCTAGATCAATAAACGCACCAAAATTTGTGATTCCTGATACTTTTCCTTGCAGTTTTGCTCCTACCTCGATTGACATAAAAAAAATGTTCCTCCTAATTATTTCCCTTTTTTATATTCCTGCTTATTTTGCAGTTGTAGAACTAGTTGATTGATCTGTTTCATTTGTCGAGCTGTCTGTATTTGATTCTAATATAGGATAAACTTTTTCACCGTCTTTTGAGTAAAAGAATTTGCTTCTGGCAAGTTTAGCTACATACTCATCATCTTTCAGCAATGAAACATCTTGGTGCAGCTGATCAACGTCTGCGTTGACTTCTTTCATTTCAGTATTTGCTTCGACTCTCAATTCGTTCAATTGATGCATCCTTTGCATGTCATGGAAAATCTGCACACCTATTATCGCGAAAATGACCAAAGCACCAACAAAAATTGCAGCCAGTCTGCGTCTTCGAAAAATCAGTTGACGTTGTTGTTGCTGAAATTCAGCATACTTTTTCTTTGCATATTCCGTATCTAGCGCAGCGATTTTATTGCTTTTTTTCGTCACTTGGATTCGCTCCAATCTTTTTGATTGTCTTTTTCATTATACCAATATCGTGAAAGCTTGTCTAATCTATTTCTCTAGTGTTTCTGTGCGATTTTCAGAAATAATTTCGTACATTTTTTGTGCATCTTCTTTTTTGGTTGATTCATGTAATTCCGTAATTTTCACTTCCAACGTTTTGTTGCCAAACTGGACTTTCAAAATATCGCCTACTTTGACATCACTGGAAGATTTCGCCAATTTACCGTTGATTTGAATTCTTCCTTTATCAGCTACTTCTTTTGCTACTGATCGTCTTTTGATGATTCGGGAAATTTTTAAAAATTTATCTAATCGCATATCTTATTCCTCACTTTTTAATTTTTTTATTTAATCGCAGGATTTTCTTACCAAAAGGCAACATTAGCCATTCTCGTACTGTAAACAGACGAAGACGGATCACTGCATAAATGAACACAGAAGCCCCGATCCCAACTCCTATCACGCTGACAAAAAAAGCAGTGGAACGATGAGTTACAGGACCAAATACTATATTCAATACACCATAATACAGCAGCAGTACTACTGTCATACAAAGAAGGCTGATCATCAACTTCCGTCCAAAATGCCGTTCTTTCCAAAAAGCATTTAGCTCTTTTGTTTCGATTCGAACAAAATACCAAAGCGTCACACCTAATCCTAAAAGGGTAGACAGGCTTGCACCTGCTGTTCCTAATAAACCGGTCAGAAAAGAAGTAGTCAATCCTTTTACCAATAGTCCCCATCCTGCGCCTTTTAAAGAAGGGCGAAACGAGTTCTTGCTTTGAGCAATACTTTGATAAGCTTGGATGACTGCAGTGAAAGCAATGGAAAAAACAAACAATACAAGCGCTGCATTTCCCGCATAATCTTTAAACAACGCATAATTGATATAAGGGAGCAGCAAGGCTAATCCCAAAGACGCAGCTAATGCTAAAGCGGTCGTCAATCTAAGATAGATTTTGGCTGTCTGTAAAAACTGACGATAGATCCGGTTGGTCAAATGACGAGTCAACGCAGGCAGGAATGTCGCACTTAATGCAGTGGCAATCACTAAACCTAATTGTACTAAAGGCTGACCTCGATCATAGACCCCTTTTGCTATCTTCGCACCGTATTCTGACAGTCCGTAAACTTCCAAAGCATTTTTTACAAAGAAAGAGTCGATCAGCTGGAAAAAGATAAGCAATCCACTATAAATCGAAACCAGTCCGCCTTCTACCAGAAAACGCCGGATCAAGGGCTTTGACGGCTGTTTGAACAATGGAAACCGTCGGAAGCTTAACGCTCCTCCATGAATCTTTTGTTCATAGTAGTGAAGGATCCCATATGCGCATAAACCGCCAAAAACAGCTCCACTCATTGCTGCCGTCCCTGTTTGGTACACCGTCCATCCAAGCTTTCTAAAAGCAAACGCACTACAGACAATCACAAAAACACGAACGAACTGCTCAACTACTTGAGAAACAGCAGTTGGTTCCATCAAGAATCTTCCTTGGAAATTCCCTCGATAAAAAGATAGACCAGGCATCAGTAAAAAGGTAAAGGAAACTACTTGGATCAGCGGTTTCAATTGTATGTCTCCCATCATCCAAGCAATCCAGCTGCTAAATGAAAAGACAAACAACCACAAAAAGACACCTGTCCAAAATACTAAGGGATAAAGATTTTGCAAAGCTTGCTTTCGCTCGAAAGGATTCTTTCTTTCTGCAACGTACTTTGATATGAACTGCGGAAGACCGGATAAAGCTAAAGTCATTGCTATCCCATAAATTGGATAAACTTGCTGATAAACATAAAAACCTTCGTCGCCGACTAAGTTTTGGAGGGGAATTCGGTAAAGGGCACTTAATACTTTTGCTATGAAAGAAGCAATCGTCAAGACAAATGCTCCTTGCATGACGCGCCGCATTTCTTTATGATCCAAATCATTGCTCCTTCCTACGCTGACAGATATTTTTGCTCACGCAACGCTTTGACAAACTTTTGGATTTCCTGAAGCCATACTGCTTCTTCCATTTGGTTGGGGATCGTCAAGCGTATCACCATCTGTTCTTTTTCAACGCCTAGACTGGCTTTTAGTTTTGTCGCTGTCAGTGCTTCGAATAACTGTTCCACACTATAGCGTTTTGTTCCAACTTTACTTAGAGTAAAGACTATATGCGCCTCCTGTTTCCTTATCGTTTCTAGGAGCGCTCGATCGCCATCCATTTTGATCTGCCCAATTGTCAAGAGATGTGCTACTTCTTCTGGGTATTCTCCAAAACGGTCGAGCAGATCATCTTCTAGTTCATCTAGCATTTCTTGCGAATCAAGTTCACGAATTCGTTTATAGATCTCGATTTTCTGCCGTTGATCTGCCACGTATGTTTCAGGTAGATACGCATCGACACCGAGGTCGATCTCAACAGTGGTCTTCTCCACTTGACTATTCTTTCCTTGTTTACGAGAAACAGCTTCGCTTAGCATTTGAGAATACATATCGAAACCGACTGCGTCAATAAATCCATGCTGCTGAGCACCTAAGAGATTACCTGCACCGCGAATGGAAAGATCCCGCATCGCAATCTTGAATCCAGATCCCAATTCTGTAAAATCTTTGATTGCCTGAAGACGTTTTTCACTGACTTCGTTAAGGATCTTCTGCTGCTCATACATAAAGTAAGCATATGCGACACGGCTGCTTCTTCCTACCCGCCCTCGCAATTGGTATAACGTGGATAATCCCATATAATCAGCGTTCTCAACGAACAACGTATTTGCGTTCGGGATATCTACTCCTGTTTCAATGATGGTTGTAGTGACAAGAACATCATACTGACCTTCAATAAATTCAAAAAGCGTATTTTCTAATTGCGCCTCTGTCATTTGCCCATGAGCATAACCGATCCGTGCTTCCGGAACGAGTTCTTGGATTTCTTCTACTTTTTGTTCGATCGTTTCTACCCGATTATATAAATAGAATACTTGTCCACCTCGTCCCATTTCTCGATGGATTGCTTCGCGAATAGCCCCAGGATTTTTTTCCATAACATATGTTTGGATCGGATAACGATTCGCAGGCGGTGTTTCGATTACTGAAAGATCCCGCACGCCTAACATCGACATATGCAAAGTTCTCGGAATCGGTGTTGCAGTCAGAGTCAAAACATCCACTTGTGCACGTAACTGTTTCAATCGTTCCTTATGTTTTACACCAAAACGTTGTTCTTCGTCAATGATCAGTAGACCCAAATCGCTAAATTCAATATCTTTTGACAAGATTCGATGGGTTCCTACAACAATATCAACTTGACCTGTACGCAGTTGTTCGATGGTTTCTTTTTGTTGCTTTCTTGTTCTGAAACGACTTAATAGCCCGATATTTACGGGGAAACCTTCAAATCTTTCCAGCATCGTTTCATAGTGCTGCTGTGCCAAGATCGTTGTTGGAACTAAAAAGGCTACTTGTTTGCTTTCCTTTATCGCTTTAAAGGCCGCTCGAAGCGCTACTTCTGTTTTCCCATAACCAACATCACCTACGAGTAGCCGATCCATTGGTTTTTCTTTTTCCATATCCCGTTTGATCTCCGCTGCACTTCTCAACTGGTCATCAGTTTCAGAGTAGGGGAAGGCATTTTCGAATTCTTTTTGGTAGGCGTCATCAGGTCCAAAAGCATATCCTTTTTCTGACTCTCTTGCGGCATATAATTTGATTAGATCGTCAGCGATATCCTCGATTTTTGAAGAGACTTTTCGCTTGGTTTTCGTCCATTCACTTCCGCCTAGCTTATTGATGCGAGGCGCTTTGGCTTCAGAGGCGACATATTTTTGGATCAGGTTCAGTTGAGTAACAGGAATAAACAGTTTATCGTCGTTTTGGTACAAAATAGTCATATAGTCTTGGTGAACGCCATCTACTTCTAGCGTTTCCATCCCGATGTATTTCCCGATACCATGATTGGCATGGACAACGTAATCTCCTGCTTTTAATTCATTATAGCTTTTCAATCGCTCTGCGTTTGTTACTGTTTGACGTCTCGTTTGTTTTTTTGTTGTTTTTTGAAAAATTTCTTTTTCTGTGATAGCTACTATTTTTTCTTGAGGAAGTTCAAAACCAGCTTGCAAAGCTCCTTCAACTAATTGCACTTGTCCTCTGATCAATGCATTTTTTTCTGTTTCTACTACTAATATGTCTTCATCTCGAAGCATTTGTTCTGCTTTGCGTATCCTGTCCTTTGTCGGAATAAAAATCACAACAGTTTGCTTTTGCTTGCGCCAACGGTCCATTTCTGTTTTCAGCAATGGCATTTGTCCGAAGAACTGTTGCATCGTCCGATATTGAAAATTATGGATTGCTTGGAAGCGAAGATTTCCCATTCCTTTTTGAAAGAGCGAGAAAAAGGTTGTGGTGAACTTTTCCTTCTGCACGATTTTTTGTATATCTGCTGAAAATGTCTGCTCAGAAAACACCCGCAATTCGCTGATTTTTTGAGTCTGCCATTCTGCCGCTTCCCTTTCGATTTCCCGATTTGTTTCCATGATTCGCTGATAATCATCAACGACTAGTAAACTATTTGAAGGGAAATAATCCAAGATCGTCACAGATTCTTGGTAAAGAAGATCTGAGTAGAATTTTGCTTCTTCTGTCGGGACACCTGCTTGCCAGCTTGAAGTCAGCTGACCGAAGTAATCTTGCAAAAACTCGCGGTCTGCTTCTTCTGTGGTCGCAGCAAGCCGTTTTTCTAGCATTTTTTGCATTTGCTCTATTCCATGTTCTAGATCTTCTGGTCCGTAGACTTGTTCACTCGTTGGGGAAACCCAGATTTCTTCCGTTTTTTCGATTGAGCGTTGTGTTTCTGCTTCAAAATACCGCATAGAATCTATCTCTACATCAAATAGTTCTACACGAACAGGATAGGTTGTCGTTAACGGGTAAATATCGATAATGCTTCCTCGAATACTGAATTCTCCCGGTTTTGCGACCATCTCTTCTCGTACATAGCCCATCAAAGTCAATTGGCGAGGAAGATTTTCCACGTCTATCTCATCACCAATATGCCAATTCAATTGCGCCTGTAGCCAAGTTTTCTTATTCGGCAGTCGCTTGTGCAAAGATGCGACTGGCAACAAATAGATACCTGCTTTTTTTTCTTGAAGTGCGTTAAGCGTTGCGACTCTCTCGCCTCGCGCTTCTGGAGAAGAAAAGGCCATTTCAGCAGAAAGCACTTCATCCACTGGAAATAAATGGATCTGATCTTGCGGAATCACATGTTGCAGATCTTCTGCTAACTGATTCGCATAATACAAATTTGGCATCAGAATAATCATGTTTTTATTTGTTTTCTTAAACGCTCGAGCAAATAGAAGTGTTTTCGCTGAGCCCGCTAATCCTGTGATTAGTTGTCTAGGCATTTTTTCTTCTAAATTGCTGACCCATTCTTTTACTTGCGGATCTTTTCCGACTAATTGAATAATATCCATTCCTTTTCCTCCTTCCTCAATTGAATCGATTCATCGCATCCACGAACGAATGCCCTTCTATGAGATATTCGACTGCTTTAACAGATTGACACATGCTTTCTTCTATCAAAGGCTGATTTTCTTTGCTGAAAGGACTAAGCACATGCTGGACTACTGTTTTTTTTCCTTCTGGCCTGCCGATTCCCACCTTGATTCGATCAAAGACATTCGTATTCAAATGGGAAATGATACTTTTGATACCGTTATGCCCGCCGGCACTTCCCTTTTGACGGAGCCGGATTTTTCCCACTGCCAGATCCAAATCATCGTAGATTACGACTAATTCCTCTGGATAAATCCCAAAATAAGTCATTAGTGGGCCGACTGCACGACCAGATTCATTCATGAATGTTTGTGGTTTGACTAGAAGGATCTTTTCTCCATTATGAAAAAATTCGGCAACTTCTGCTTCAAACGGATTTTTTTTGAAAGTAGCTTGATGCTCGCGTGCAATTTTATCCACGACCATAAAGCCGATATTGTGTTTTGTATATTGGTATTTGGTACCTGGGTTTCCTAACCCGACGATCATTTTCATTTTTGTTTTCCACCTAATTCTAAAAAGCAGCACAAAAGGCTGGACTGCTAATTAGCGGTCCAGTCCATCGAGCTTTTTTCTTTTTTATACTTGTCAATGCATAGTATAACACAAAACAAAGCGTTTCGGCTAAAAGAGAATCGTTAATAAATGATAAAGAAATTAAAAATTTCTTCAAAGTTTAATGAAATAATTGATATATAAAAATAGTGAAATAACGCACATGTAAGCTTTTACATATAATACAACCTTGTTATCTGTTATATTTTATAGCCAAATAGCGTGACATGGGGCTTGAGAAATGTTAGCATAAGCATGGGAAAAAACAAATCAATGGAAGGATTGATACTAAATGACTGCAGCTGCAGAAAAAAAAGATCATCAAAAAGTTATTCTTGTTGGAGACGGCGCCGTAGGTTCTAGCTATGCCTTTGCTCTAGTTACTCAAAATATCGCTCAAGAAGTAGGTATCGTGGATATCAATACTGCTAAAACTGAAGGAGACGCAATTGACTTGTCTCACGCTTTGGCATTTACTTCACCTAAAAAAATCTATTCTGCTACTTACGCAGACGCACATGATGCTGACTTAGTTGTTATTACAGCTGGCGCACCACAAAAACCAGGTGAAACTCGTTTAGACTTAGTAAACAAAAACCTAAAAATCAACCGCGATGTTGTCACACAAATCGTTGAATCAGGATTTAACGGTATCTTTTTAGTTGCCGCTAACCCAGTAGATATTTTGACTTACTCAACTTGGAAATTCTCAGGTTTCCCTAAAGAACGCGTAATCGGTTCAGGTACCTCTCTTGACTCAGCTCGTTTCCGTCAAGCACTTGCGGAATTAGTTGACGTTGATGCACGTAACGTCCATGCTTACATCTTAGGTGAACACGGAGATTCAGAATTCCCAGTTTGGTCACATGCAAATGTTGCCGGCTTGCAAATCTATGAATGGGTAAAAAACAACCCAGAAATCGATGAAGAAGCTATGGTTAACCTATTCTTTGGCGTACGTGACGCTGCTTACACAATTATCGAGAAAAAAGGCGCTACTTTCTATGGTATCGCAGTAGCATTAGCACGTATCACTCGTGCCATCTTAGATGATGAAAATGCTGTTCTTCCTTTATCAGTATTCATGAATGGCGAATATGGATTGAACGACATCTACATTGGTGCACCTGCTGTTATCAACCGTCAAGGTATCCAAAAAGTAATCGAAATTCCTTTAAGTGACAGCGAGCAAGACCGTATGGCTGCTTCTGCTAAGCAATTAAAAGAAATTCTAGATGAAGCTTTTGCTAAACTAGACGCTGAATAATCTTTGAACATGACGGAAAACATCTATTCGGTGTTTTCCGTTTTTTTATTTTATCACCCTTATGGTTTCTAAATTTTTTCATAAAGTAGAGATAACCTTCGTCTTTTCCTCTAAATTATGCTATCATGAGACCGTTCCACCCTAAACTTTTACTTAAGGAGTTGTCGATATGACAAGATCTTCGCATCGAAAAAAATCGAAACATGTTGCTTTGCTTTCAGCTCTTGGTGTTCTCTTAGTGCTGATCAGCTTTTATACCTATCGCAGTACATACTACACAAAGCATTTTTTGCCGAATACAGAAATAAATGGAATAAATGTCAGCAATCTAACAGTCGAAAAAGCAAATGAAAAATTAAAAGAAGCTTATTCTGATAAAAAACTGGCTATTAAAGAAGATGGAAAAGTCTGGCAGGAAGTACCAAAATCCGAGCTCGGCTACAAAGATGATTTCACTTCGGAGCTTTCTCCGATCCTAAATGAACAAAACGGATGGACTTGGGGAATGACTTATGTCTCAGCGGCAGAAAAACAAGAAATAGATCCTGTCAGTCAAAACCACCAAAAACTAGACACTACCGTTCAGACATTGACAACTAAGCTGACTGATTTGAACAAAGACCGGACACCTACTACTGATGCAACGATCGAAAAAGCAGGTGACTCTTTCGTTATCAAGCCTGAAGTCAATGGAAATACGATCGACGTCGATGCTGCGGTCAAACAATTAAAAAGTGCGGTAAACTCTGGTAAAGATACAATTGAATTGACTGAATTCAAAGAAAAACCAAAAGTAACATCTGAAGACAGCTCACTGAAAGAACAACTCGCATCCATGAATGCTATCGCAAATGTAAAAGCTACTTACAGTATAAACGGTGAGACTTTCCAGATCCCATCAAGTGATATTATGAGTTGGCTGACCTACAATGATGGAAAAGTCGATTTAGATACAGAACAAGTACGTCAATATGTAACAGATTTAGGCACAAAGTATAACACAAGTACGAATGACACAAAATTTAAAAGTACAAAAAGAGGAGAAGTTACGGTCCCAGTTGGCACTTACAGTTGGACGATCCAAACAGACAGCGAGACAGAAGCATTGAAAAAAGCGATTCTGGCAGGCCAAGATTTTACTCGTTCACCCATTGTGCAAGGTGGCACAACCGCTGATCATCCATTGATCGAAGATACGTATATCGAAGTTGATCTGGAGAACCAGCATATGTGGTATTACAAAGACGGAAAAGTGGCCCTTGAAACAGATATCGTTTCCGGAAAGCCAACTACACCTACACCTGCTGGAGTCTTCTATGTTTGGAATAAAGAAGAAGATGCAACTTTAAAAGGAACAAATGACGATGGAACACCTTACGAGAGTCCGGTAAACTACTGGATGCCGATTGACTGGACAGGTGTTGGTATCCACGATTCAGACTGGCAACCTGAATACGGTGGAGACTTATGGAAAACCCGCGGTTCACACGGCTGCATCAACACCCCACCAAGTGTAATGAAGGAATTATTCGGGATGGTCGAAAAAGGAACGCCTGTATTGGTCTTCTAACAAAAATAATATATAAAAAGAAAGCACCCGTACGATTGGTACAGGTGCTTTCTTTTTATTATCTAACCATGTGCTACTTACATTTCAGCAGCAGTAAAGACTTCTGAAACATCATCATCGTCTTCTAGCTTATCTACTAGACGTTCCAATTGCTCTTTTTGTTCCTCATTTAAATCAATCGTCGTTTGTGGAATCATCGTCAATTCTGCTTGCGCCAAAGTGAACTCTTTTTCCAACTCATCTCGTACAGCAGCAAAATCTTCTGGTGCAGTATAAATCTCGAATACTTCAGGAGAAGTTTGCAGATCTTCTGCCCCCGCCTCTAATACATCCTCAAACATCGTCTCTTCATCAACAGTCAACCCATCGCGTTCAATAGCGATATATCCCTTGCGGTCAAACAAGTAACTGACTGAACCCGTTTCTCCCAGTGATCCACCGTTTCGAGTAAAAGCTACTCGGACATTTGTCGCTGTCCGATTACGGTTATCTGTCAATGCATGGACTAAGATTCCTACTCCACCCGGACCATATCCTTCATACGTGATTTCATCGTAATTCGTTTCATCTACGGCACTCGTAGCCTTTTTAATCGCCCGTTCCACATTGTCGTTAGGCATATTTGCAGCTTTTGCTTTGTCCACAACAAGCCGCAAAGCTGGATTCATAGATGGATCAGGACCGCCTGCTTTAGCTGCCATATAAATTTCACGAGAAAGTTTCTGAAAGACTTTCCCTCGTTTTGCATCTTGGGCATTTTTTCTTCCTTGGATATTATGCCATTTACTATGTCCTGACATGATTTTTCCTCCCTTGTTCTTTTGAGAATACACTTCTATTCTAGTACTATTTCACAAAAAAACAAAGCCACAGCCAATCTATAAACGCTTCTTGAATGCCGCAAAAAGCACACATAATATCACAGCAGTCAGAGCACCGATCGAATCCAACATGACATCTTGGAACATAGGTGTTCGTCCACCGGTCATCATCTGATGGAATTCGTCCAAACCTGCGTACCCTGTTGCTGAAAGCCAAGCAAGGATCGCTGTCAGCCACCAAATTTTTAGCTTGGGGAAAACACCTAAAAACAAGCTGCCTCCCAAAATAAAATAGGTACCGAAATGTGCGCCCTTCCTTAAAAAGAACTCTAAAAATTTGGCGTAGCCCAGATGGTCGATACTCACCATACTTCCACCATAATTAAAACGTATACCCGCTAATGTGTCTTTAAATGGCTGATTAGGCAGCCAGCTTTCTAATCGCGAAACTTGTGATTGCTGTCCGTAAGTTTGAGAAGAACTGTAAAATAAGATTATAACGACTATCAGTGCGATTACTAAATAAATATTTCCATTTTTCATTTGTTTTTTTGAAGAATTCATAAGTCACCTCTGTATTTTATCTTAGACTTTTTTTGAAGAAACAACAATCATTTTCATAGAGACTTCTTCCATAAAAAAGTGCTATACTTAATTTTGTATTACAATATGAAGGGAGTTTTTTCATGAGTTATTCATTAAATTGGAATCTAGATTCTATTTTTTCCGGAGGCAGTCATTCTGATGCTTTGAACCAACGGATGAAGCAATTGGAAGACCAAATGAACGAGTATTATCACCGCGTAACAAAATGGTCACCTAGTTCTGACAATGCAGAGCAGTTAAACGCTATTCTTCAATTGCAAGAAACGATTACGAATGGCTTTACCCAATGCAGCAGCTATATTACTGCATTGCTTTCTGCCAATGTCAATGATTCAGATGCAAAGGTCTTATCGGGCAAGCTTTACGCGATGCTGCCTCGTCTGCAATCAGCCGAAACTGTATTGTCAAAGAAATTTGCAGAAATATCTGACAATGATTGGAATCAGATGCTTTCTCAATCTTCGTTTGAAACAATTGCTTTTCGTTTAAACGAGATTCGTCGTGATGGCTCACAATTATTATCAGAAGCTGAAGAAAACATTATAAATACGCTTTCTTTAGATGGTCTAAATGCTTGGAGCAGTCATTATGATACGATTGTAGCCAGCATTTCGATTCCCTTCGAACAAGATGGACAAGTAGTCGAATTATCTGCTGGACAAGCCTTCAATAAGATGATGGGCGATCCAGATCCAAAAGTCAGAGAAACACTTTTCACAGCATGGGAAGAAGCCTGGAAAGAAAAGGCACCCCTCTTCACGGATACTTTGAATCATTTAGATGGTTTTAGACTTTCTGACTATGAACTTCATGGTGTCACAGATTTTCTACAAAAACCATTAGAGTACAATCGGTTGAAGAAAGAAACATTATCTGTCATGTGGGATACAATCCAGAAAAACAAACAACCCCTTGTTGATTACTTGACTAGAAAAGCTAATCTTTTCGGTAAAGAAAAAATGGAATGGCAAGATCAAGATGCACCTATTATTTTAGGCGATTTGAAAGAAAAAACCTTTAGTTTTGACGAAGCAGCAGCATTTATTATCGAAAACTTTAACAAATTCAGTCCAAAAATGGCTAAATTTGCCCAATCTGCTTTTGAAAAGAGCTGGATCGAAGCAGAAGATCGTCCTGGGAAACGTCCTGGTGGTTATTGTACTGAGTTACCAGAAACAAAAGAATCAAGGATCTTTATGACCTACAGTAATTCTGTTAATGAGGTTGCGACACTTGCTCATGAACTAGGACATGCTTTCCATAGCAGCACGATGTGGGATTTACCTTCTTTAAATCGCGAATATGCCATGAATGTCGCAGAAACAGCAAGTACATTCGCAGAACTGATCGTAGCCGATGCTACATTAAAAGCCGCAAAAACAAAAGAAGAAAAAATCAATTTGCTAGATACAAAACTGCAAAATGCTTTAGCTATGTTCATGAATATCCATTCCCGATTCATTTTTGAAAATCGATTCTATGAAGCACGGAAAGAAGGATTAGTCTCAGAAGATAAGATCACAGAGATGATGGTTGAGGCGCAAAAAGAAGGCTATCAAGGAGCTTTAGCTACTTACCATCCATATTTCTGGGCTGCAAAATTGCATTTCTTTATTGATGACGTACCGTTTTATAACTTCCCATACACCTTTGGCTACCTCTTTAGTTTGGGCATCTATGCTTACGCCAACCAAAAGGGAGCAAATTTTGAAGAAGAATATATCCATTTACTACGCGATACTGCCTCAATGACGACGGAAGATCTTGCGAAGAACCATTTGAATGTCGATCTTACCCAACCAGATTTTTGGCAAGCAGGTATCGACATGGTGATTGAAGATATCCAAACGTTCATGGAATTGACAGAAGAATTTATCTGATTTCTATTTTATCACAATAAAAAAAGAGTTAGTCCAGAATGGGCTAACTCTTTTTGATTAATCATTCTTACATGCTGACAGCAAAGTCAGGTGCAAACCATTGAACTGAACCAACTTTTACGCTTTCGCCTGGTTGAGGAGCATGGATATATTGTCCTCCGCCTAAAGCAATCGCTACGTGGTAAGTTCCGCCTTGTGATCCCCAGAATAACAAGTCTCCAGCTTTTGCTTGAGAAACTGAAATTTTTGTTCCAGCTGATTCTTGAGGAACTGTCCAACCACCGATGTCACGACCAGTTACTTGCATGTAAACATAGCGTGTGAACCCTGAGCAGTCAAAGCCACTTGGATCTTTACCGCCCCAAACATATGGAGTACCAATATATTTGTAAGCTTCTGCTACGATTGCTGCACCATTCACACTTCCAGAAGGAGCTTGAGCAGGTGTTACAGGTTTTGGTTGTTCAGGTGTTGGTGTTGGAGCCGGAGTACTACTTCCTGTACCGTTTCCTGTATCAACACTTTGATCTGTTGATGGTGTTGTAGGCGCAGGTGCTGTTGATTCTTCTGTTGAAGATTCAGGTACTGTTGATTCTTCTGTTACTGAAGATTCAGGCGCTGTTGTTGATTCTTCTGTTGTTGAAGATTCAGGCGCTGTTGATTCTTCTGTTGCTGAAGATTCAGGCGCTGTTGATTCTTCTGTTGAAGATTCAGGTGTTGTTGATTCTTCTGTTGCTGAAGATTGTGTAGCTGATGATGATTCTTCAGTCATTGAAGATTGTGTAGCTGATGATTCTTCTGTTGCTGAGCTTTGTGCAGTTGCTGAAGCTTGAGTAGCTTGTGCTTCAGCTTGTTCGCGTGCTTCTTTTTCAGCTTTTTCTTGTGCAGCTTGTTGACGAGCTTGTTCTGCTAGACGTTGTTGTTCACGAATACGAGCTTGCTCTGCTTCAGCTTCTGCTTTTTGACGGTTCAAGTCAGCTTTCTTGTCTTCAGCAGTTGCTTGTTCAGCAGCTAATGAAGTTTTCAGTACGTTCAAATCAGCTTGTTTAGATAAAAGATCGCCTTTTTGAGATTCCAAAGCAGCTTGGTTTTCAGCTAATTCTTTTAGTTTAGCATCGTTTTCAGCTTTTTTGTCTTCTACAGCTTTTTTATCTTGTTTTTGTTGTTCCATCAAGTCGTTGTTTGCTTTTACCATCGTTGTCATTGCTTGAACGCGTCCAATAGCATCTGCTAATGAATCAGCATTCAATACAGCATCGATGTAGTTTGAGCTTGTGTTGCTTACTTGTGCTTCACGTGCTTGTTTTTGGATTGTATCTTCACGTTTTTCAATACGTTCTTGTAAATCTGCAATGTCTTTTACTAATTGTGCAGATTCTTGACGCAATGTATCTTGTTTTGCTAATAGGTCTTGTGCTTGTGTGTTGATTTCAGAAACTTGGCTTTCTAAGGCATCGATTTGTGATTGTGCATCTGCTTGTTGATTTTTCAAGTCTGCAATCTTTTGATCTTGCTGTTGTATCTGAGAATCAAAATCGTCCGCCGCGGCAGCGATCGGTGATGCTACGGCAGTCAAGGTCATTGAACATACCATTACTGCTGATATTAAACTCTTTTTCACTCTTCATTCCTCCGACTGGCTTAATTTAATAAATATCTAAATATATTTAAGTCTTTCTTAACGATATAAAAATTGTACCATAGCAGTATGTCAACGATATAATAGTTATGTTACAAAAATGTTTCAAAACAACCTTTAAAAATGACAAAACTGTTCGTTTCAGAAAATGATCATGAAAAAGCCGCGTTAAGTCTAGCATTTCTTAAGATAACAACGATTTTTTTTCGCTGTCGACCTAAAAATAAAAAAAGAAATTATTCATCACTGAATAATTTCTTAAATGGAAAAATGAATAATACAAATATAATCATGTTCAACAGCAGTGTAGGTCCTAAAAATCTTGTAATAAAATACGTGTTATTTACTACTGCTAATTTAAAAATCAACTGGACTACCATCGTAAACAATTCATAACCCGTGACAAAGATGATCATACTGAAAAATTCAGTAAAGATGTTGACATGGATAACGTCTTTCATTACATACATCAACCATACAATTAAAGGGAGAGCTACTGCATAAATACCGATAACGCCAATATAGTAAGCGTCATAGATAGCCCCGAGAACAATCGTGGTAATCAGTAAATAACGTTTTTCAAACGCCATACTGCAACATAATAATGCCAATATCAGAAAGTGGGCATTTGACATATAGGTGCCTTTCGACCACTCCCCTAGCATTCTTGTTAAATGACCATCTATCAACATCAAAAAGAACAAAACGATTGGCAGATAGTACTTCATTGTTTCTTTCTTCAACATGGACTAATCCTCCGCTAGCCGTTGGACAATCGTCACAACTGACACGTCATACATTTCTGCATAAGGTTTCACATAAACTTCCCGATCCAGCCCATAACTATCTGGTTTCGTTTTAATAACCGTACCGATCGGCAAGTTAGCTGGAGAATTCCCTCCAAGACCGGATGTCTGGACAACATCCCCTTCTTTGATATCCGTATCACCAGTTAATTGGGTCACCACTAAGGCATGGAGCTTTTCATCATAGTTTTTAAGCAAACCAAACGCTTCGCCATTAGCCGAAGATACCCGTACTGGAAAATGATTGGAACTTTCATTAGAGGATGACAGTAATTCGATTTTAGACGAAGCCGTATTGACCTCGATCACTCGGCCAATCAATCCTTTTTGCGACATGACTGCCATATTTGCTTCGATACCGTCTTTAGAACCCTTGTCTACGATCAGCATGTCCTGCCAACTGTCAGGCGAACGAGTAATGACATTTGCCGTTACTTTTTCGTAACTAGTCAGCGTCTGATTCAACTCAAGTTCTTTTTTCAACGATTCGATTTCTCTCTCGTAATTCTTGTTTTGCTGTGAAACGTCATCATAGCTATCGATTTTTTCTTTTAGCCGCTCATTTTCGGCATAAGTTGAAAAAAGATTATGGACAGAATCTACTCCATTTCGTACCCACCGTACTGGGGCGGAGATTGTTTTATCAACCATTGCAACACTGTCATTAACGATGGATTGGAAGAAATTAGGCTTTCCTTCATTCGCTCGCTGCGCAGCGGTCACACTTAGTATCGTCACCACGATGATAACAATAACCAAGGTAATAATAATATTTTTATTAGGATTGAACTTCTTCACAAAGACACCTCGAATTAATTAGACTCTTGTGTTCAATTTTATCACTAAATGCCGTGAAACAAAAGGTAAGTTGCTCCTCTTAAGCTTTTTTTTAGCAAATAATAGATTCTGTCATTTTTAGCCTGAAAGACAAATTTTTTTATTTGTTTATGGATCAATCTTTGCTTTGAATAACTGCAATCATACCATCTGAAAAAGAAAATTCTGCGGTATCTGAAAGAAATTCGTTACTTGCATAAGATGTCGGATATTCTACTTCTTTATTTTCCAATACATACTTGCTGCCTTTTAATGTAAGATTCGAGACGGGAGTCAAGCAGCAATAAGCTAAATACTTCATATCTGGTATCTGTCTTACTATATGCTCTCCAGGCAAATAATAAGACAAATAATTTTGACAATCTCTGATAATAAGCTGATGGGCAAAGGGTTTGAAACGAGGTTCCATACCTAACCAGAGATTGGCTAAAAGATGATCCAATCTTCCGCCCGTAGCTCCAATCAAAGTGACTTCCGCTTGCGGGTAACGTTCAAATGTTTTTAAGATACCTAACTGTGTATCTGTATCGTCTTTTTCTGCAGGGGAACGGGTATACTCTTTGGCTTTTGCAAATACTTCTTCCTGCTCTTCGTTCGACAATGAATCAAAATCACCCACTGCCAGATCTACTGGGTAGCCTGCTTGAAGCAGATACAGCGCACCACGGTCTATCCCGACATAGACATCGTATTTGGACAGCAGAGACTGCGGCCAGTTTTGCGGATTACCTCCAGCAGCTAATAAAATATTCATTTAGTCTAATGCCTCTTTTAATCGTTCGATTTGTCCGACTGGATTTTCGGCTCCATAGATATATGATCCTGCAACGAAGACATCCGCCCCTGCATCTTTACAGACTTTTGCTGTTTCTGGAACGATTCCGCCATCTACTTCGATTGCATAAGTCCAATTGTTCTCTTTACGTAGATCAGCGAGTTCCGTAATTTTTTCTACTGTTTCTTCAATAAAGCTTTGTCCGCCGAACCCAGGATTGACAGTCATGACTAGTACTTGATCAGCCAAAGGCAAAACATGTTTGATCATGGAGACTGGTGTTCCTGGATTGATAACTACTCCAGCTTTAACTCCTAAGCTTTTTGTCATTTGAAGTGCCCGATGAATATGAGGAGTTGCTTCGACGTGGACAGTAATGATATCTGCTCCAGCTTTTGCAAATGCTGGAATGTAGTTTTCTGGATCAACGATCATCAGATGGACGTCTAACGGTAATTTAGTAACAGGACGGATTGCCTGAACAATATTTGGCCCTAATGTGATATTTGGGACAAATTGGCCATCCATTACATCTACGTGGATGTAATCTGCGCCTCCTTTTTCCACTAACTCAATGTCTCTTTGTAAATTGGCAAAATCTGCACTCAAAATGGATGGTGCTATCTTCATTCTTGTTTCCTCCTATTTTCGTTTACCTTCTTTTTTTGCATACATTGGTTTTCTTTTTTCGACTTCTTGTAAGAATTGCAAATAATTGTCGTAACGTGTCTGTGCGATACCACCTGTTTCTACTCTATGTTTTACTTCGCAGCCAGGTTCTTTAGCATGCATGCACTCTCTAAATTTGCAATGGACAGAAGCTTCTACAAATTCCGGAAATTGTCTCGGCAGTTCTCCTGCTTCAATGGTCAAAAAGTCAATCGAGCTAAATCCTGGTGTATCTGCTACTAACCCGCCATAGATAGGAATCAGTTCCACATGACGTGTTGTATGCCGTCCTCTTCCAAGTGCATCAGAAATCTCTCCTGTTGCTAAATTCAGTTCCGGTGATATTTGATTCAGTAGCGTCGATTTTCCTGCTCCAGACTGACCCATGAAGACCGATAGCCGTTCTGGGAAGTAACGGATCAGTTCTGTCGTATCACCCGTATGATTGGGTACAATCACCGGATAGCCTATTTTAGTATAGGTTTGCTTGATCTCTTCGATTTTTTCTGGGTTGTCTGACAAGTCGGTCTTCGTCAAAAAAATAATCGGTTCGATCGACTCGTATTCCAAGGTAACTAGAAAGCGGTCAAGTAGATTATAAGAAAATGCAGGCTCTACGATACTTGTGACAATGATTCCAAGATCAACATTTGTGACTGGTGGGCGAACTAATTGATTTTTTCTCGGCAAGATTTCCAGAAGATAGCCGTCTGTTTGATTTTCACTCTCAAAGATCACCTGATCTCCGACAAGCGGCGTGATTTTCCGATTCCGGAAATTTCCTCTTCCTCTTGTTTGATAGGTCTCTCCGTTTGCGTATACATAGTAAAAACCGCTGATTGCTTTTCTGATTTGTCCTTTGATAAGTGCCACCTCCGTTTTTGTTTATTTTACCATACGAAGAGGAAAGTAGGTGTTATTCCACGCAAACTTCTCAAAGTAAAAAGCTTGAAAATTGATCAAAAGAGATAGAAAACATAAAAAAGGGACTGTGGTACAGTCCCTTCGAATAAACGGTGTTCCAGAAGTATCTTCTTCGGAAATAAGCCGAAATTTCACAAAAATTTGAGAAGCAATTTTCGTAAATCCCTTCTTATTTCTTGAAGCTGATCACTTCTGTCACAACCTCTTTATTATATTTTATTAAAAACTTATTTTTAGCTTTCTGAGGTACTATCTGATGAACTTGTGGAGCTGGAAGATTCTTCTTTTGAAGAGTTGCTTGTGCTACTGGAGCTACTTGAGCTGCTAGAACTGTCTGAAGAGTCTTTTTCAGAACTAGAAGACGCTGGGTCTGGTCCTTTAGAGTAAATTACGTTCACAACCATTCCTTTGGTAATTGTCGTTCCTGCCCCTGGTACTGTACGAATCACTTTATCTTTATCCACCGTGTTTGAATATTCGGAAGTCTCATGCCCGATATATTCTGCACCGACACTAGCTAAATAACTTTGTGCTTCGCTTTTTGTATAGCCGGAGATATCATTCAATTTAGGCTCTGTTCCTTGGCTTACGACAAAATTGATGTAAGTTTCTTCTGCTACAACTTCACCCGAGGCTGGATCCTGACTGATGATCGAACCTGATGGTACAGTGTCGCTATAGTCATAAGTAGCACTAATATTATTGATATTGAATCCTTGTGTAACAAGCCAATTACGAACAGTTTCGTAGTTTTCTCCTACATGACTACTCAAAGTCACTGTTTCTGGTCCTTTGCTGACTGTGAAAGTAATCGTGTCTGTTTTAGGATCGACTTCTGTATCTTCTGATGGAGATTGCGAAATGATCATTCCGCTTTCTACCTCTGAACTGAATTCCTCTTCTTTTTGAATCAAGTCAGCAGAAAACCCTAATTCTTTCAAACTTGCTTCGGCATCTTCATAACTTTTACCACTGTAATCATCTAATTTGATTTTTTTCGTGCCGCTACTAATATACAGAGTGACTTCGCGTTTTTGCTTGACTGTCGTTCCCGCTGCCGGGTCTGTCTTCACTACATTACCTTCTTCGATTTTGTCATCTGCAATTTCTTCTGTTTTTGTTGCTACTTCTAATTTCGCTTTTGCGAGTGTTTCTCTAGCAGAAGCTTCAGAAAGATCAGAAACATCAGGAACAACAACTTCTCCTCGCCCGCCAGAAGCAAAGAATACAGCTGTTCCGATTCCTAAAACAGCAAGAATAGCTAATAGGATCAGCCACCATTTTTTCTGTCCTTTCTTTTTAGGATCAGGCAGAACTTCTTCCTCATCTGGTAAGGTTTCGTTTTCTGGCTTGTCTTTTGGCAGAGGCATAGATTTGAATGAATCAGGCATTGGTGCATCTTCCGTAAGGGGTGTGATAACTTTTGTTTCATTATCCATCACATGAGGCTGCCATTTTTCTTCGTTTGCACGAGCTGGTGATAATACTGTAGAAAGATCATCAGACATTTCCTCGGCTGACTTATAACGGTCTGCAGGTTCTTTAGCCGTTGCCCGTAAAATCACGTTTTCCAGTGCTTGTGGCACATTTGGATCAAGTGCTTTTATAGATGGAAGATCATCTTGAAAATGTTTTAAAGCAATTGTTACAGCAGATTCACCATCAAACGGTACGCTACCCGTCAACATCTCGTAAAGGATGATCCCTAAAGCATAAATATCTGACTGCTTCGTTGCCATACTTCCTCTGGCCTGCTCAGGGGACAGATAATGAACAGATCCTAGCATCGTATTCGTCTGCGTGATCGATGTTTCAGATAAAGCGATAGCAATCCCGAAATCCGTGATTTTTACAACACCTTCATTATCGATCAGTACGTTTTGGGGTTTCAAATCTCGGTGGATGATTTGATGGTTATGTGCTAAAGAAATAGCAGAAAGGATCTGCTGCATAATATTTACTGCTGTTTCATAAGGAACAGGATAATGTGTTTGGATATATCGTTTCAAGTCCATTCCTTTGACGTATTCCATCACCAGATACTGCATGTTGTCTTCTTCACCAACATCGTAAACACTAACAATGTTTGGATGAACGAGTTCTGTTGCTGCTAAAGCTTCTCTCTGAAATCGTCGAATCGCAGTCTGGTCATTTTGAAAGTCAAATCGTAAGACTTTAACTGCTACATCACGATCCAAGATTAAATCGTGCGCCAAAAATACATTTGCCATACCACCGCTACCGATATTTCCAGTGATTTGATAACGGCCATTTAATTTTTTTCCCAACTCGATCATACACTGTCCTCCTTATATTCGATAAGAAGAACGGTGATATTATCTGCTCCGCCTGCTTCATTGGCACGATCAATCAGCTCAGTTACTTTATGAGACAATGGGCCTTCTTGATTGATGATCGTTCCTATTTCTTCTTCAGACAGCATGTTCGTCAAGCCATCTGAACATAACAGCAGTCGATCTTTTAGTTGCCAAAGATGAGTAGAAACATCTACTTCGACTGTTCCAGGCATGCCGACAGAACGTGTTAAAATATTTTTCCTTGGATGGTTCACTGCCATTTCTTCGCTGATTTCTCCTGATTTGACTAGTTCATTGACTAAAGAATGATCCTCCGTCAATTGCATGATTTTATCTTCACGAATCAAATAAGCTCTGCTATCCCCAACATTGGCAATCGTGAACCAGTCATCTGACAGAGCGGCCGCTACGATTGTTGTTCCCATACCGTTATATTCCGGCTGTTCTTGTCCACGCTGATAAATCAGCATATTTTCTTCTTGAATCGATTGAATGAACCATTGGGCGATTTTTTCATCGTCAACAGCTTCTTGTTTTTCCCAAGCTTCGCCTAGATTCGTTACCGCCATCTGACTGGCAATGTCTCCGGCACGATGACCACCCATCCCGTCTGCTAATACAGCAAGCTTGAGACCTGAACGGCTGGTAAATACACTGGCATAGTCTTGATTTGTGTTACGTCGTCTTCCTACATCTGATTGATATTCAATCTGCATTTTTTCACCTCATTACTTTTTGCGCAAACAACAAATGAAAAATCCATCTGTGTAAAACTGATGCGGATACAAAGTCAACATTTTCTCTTCGATTGATGATTGTAGCATAGGATTGGTCAAAACATCAATCCTCTCAAAATCAGGGTGTCTTTCCAAGAAAGCAGAAACAACGTCTTGGTTTTCTTCTTTTAAGATCGTACAAGTACTATAAGTCAGAATACCGGAAGACTTTAAAGCTGGTGCGCAGCTTTCTAAAATTTCCAATTGGATTTTTGGTAAATTCGCTAACTCATCCGGCTGTTTTTTATAACGAATATCTGGTTTTCGCCGAAGCAGCCCAAGACCTGAACAAGGCGCGTCTACTAAAATCCGATCAAACTGCTCTGCTTCGAACTGTTTACTGACTTCTCTAGCATCCATCTTTTGAGCGTAGACAGCAGAAGAGACACCTAGACGTGCTGCATTATCTTCAATGAGTTTGACTTTGTGTTCGTGTACATCTAAAGCGACCACTTCTCCACCGCATGACGGATCTAAAAAAGAAGCAATATGCGTCGTCTTACCTCCGGGTGCTGCACAGGCATCTAAAACATGATGTTCAGGCTCGATTTGCATAGACGGCGCTACAAGCATCGAACTTTCATCTTGGATCGTCATGACGCCATCGTGGAACAATGAGCTAGAAGCTAAATGCCCTTTTTTCGCTACTATACCGTATGGACTGACTTGGCTTTTTTCAGCTGTGATCTCTTCTTCTTGCAAAACAGTGATGGCCTGATCTCTGGAAAGTCGGCGTGTATCTACTCGGGCACTAGCATGGCTAGGCTGATATAGCGATAAACCGAGCTTTTCAGTTTCTTCGTATCCGATTTGATCCACCAGTCGTTTCGTCATCCATAGAGGCAGGCTGATTTTGACAGAAAGTCTTTCGATAGGATCAGCAATGCCTTGCAGATCTGGTGCTCCTTGACGCTGATAATTCCTCAAGACACCATTTACAAATTTCCCTGTCCCAGGATTTCCTTTTACTTTTGCGATTTCGACCGCCTCGTTTAAAATAGCATGTGCAGGGACTTTATCTAAAAATTCTAATTGGTATACAGAAAGATAAAGAAGCGTCTTGACCCAGTCATCCACTTTTTTTGCTTTAGCGATCAATGGTGCAACGTAAAATTCCAATAGTCGCTGATGGCTAATCGTACCGTAGATCAATTCTGTAAATAAACCCACATCTTTTTGATTTAGTTCGCTTTGTTTGATCATCTCATTCAATAAAAGATTCGAGTAGGCGCCACCCTTGTTCACTCGCTCTAATGTCAGTAATGCCATATATCGTACTGATTTTTTCATTTTTTTAGGGATTTTTTTCATTATTTCACCTGCTGACCAATCTGAACTTGCTGACCGCTTCCGTTAAGGAAATCATGTACGGCCTGTTTTCCTTTACCAGCTGGCTGTAATTCATTGATGGCTAAGACGGTCTGTTTACCGCAAGCAATCCATAGATTTTTTTTGTCTTTCCGGATGATCGTACCAGGTGCTTTGTCTGTAGTTTCTGCCAATACTTCAACCGATAATAATTTCCAGCGTATGCCCTCATAGGTCGTGAATGCAATTGGCCAAGGACGCATTCCGCGTACTTGGTTGTCAATTTCTTCTGCAGTTTTATGCCAATCGATTGCTTCTTGTTCCCGTGTGATGTTTGGCGAAAAAGTTGCTTCTGACTCGTCTTGAGGTACTGGTTTTTGTCCATCCAAAATATTGGGCAATGTTTCTAGCAATAGCTTTCTTCCTAAAAGGCTAAGCTTTTCAAACATCGTCCCTACATCATCTTGTTTAGTGATTGGTATGCTTTCTTGCGCATAGATTCCGCCTGCATCCATTTTTTTGATCATTTCCATGATCGTTACACCAGTTTCTTTCTCCCCATTCATGATGGCATAATGAACAGGCGCACCTCCCCGATATTTAGGAAGTAAAGAAGCATGGACATTGATTGCCCCTAATTTTGGTACTTGCAATAACTTTTCAGGCAAGAATTGGCCAAATGCCGCAGTGACGATCACATCAGGCGCCAATTCAATGATTTCTTCCATTTCTGGCGAACCGGAGATTTTCTCTGGCTGCAGCACACGGATACCGTGCTTCAGAGCCGCTTCTTTTACCGGTGTCGGCGTAATTACTCGTTTCCGCCCAACTGGACGGTCGGGCTGTGTTACCACTGCCTGGATCTCGTAACCTGATTCTATCAGCCCTTCAAGAATCGGCACAGAAAAAGCAGGTGTGCCCATAAATACTAGCTTAGTCATCAAGATGTTCCTCCATATATTCTTCAAGTTCTTCTTCCGGGATCTGCTGTACCATTTTCTCAATGAACAAGATACCGTCTAAGTGATCGATTTCATGCTGGAAGGCACGGGCTAAATAGCCAAAAGCCGTCACTTCTATCTCTTCTCCGTCTCGATCATAATAACGCACGGTCACTTCATCTGCTCGCTTGACCGTTCCATAGACATGCGGAATACTGAGACAACCTTCTACGTCAAGGCTTTCACCTTTTGCTTCGATGATTTCTGGGTTAATCAGTTCAAATTTCTCGCCTTCATCTACTTCGATCACAGCAATTCTCTTGTTTTGTCCTACTTGAGGAGCAGCGATCCCTATTCCGTCATTCGCAATCATTGTCTCATATAAATTGTCTAATAAAGCGATTGTCTCGTCCGTGATTACATCGATTGGCTGAGCAGTTCTTTTTAATTTATCATTAGGGTGGATCAATATAGGATAGCGCATAATTTGGCCCTTTCTTAAATAAAGTTTAATGGTTCGTTGTCAATTGCCACAAAAAGACCTTGTCGCTGTTCTTTCTGGCTTCCATTCAAAATTTCATCCAAAACATGAGGAAGATTCGGTTCATGTTTATATTTGATGATTAATTGATAATAATATCGGTTTTTCACTCTCAAAATCATGCTGGGCGTTGGCCCTAATAGCAAGCTTTGAGGGCTTAACACTTCTTTTAGCTGATTGGCAATCTGAAAGATTTTCTTTGCCGCTACTTGTTCTTCAGGATGGCTGGCGGTTATTTTCACAGTAAAGTAATAAGGAGGATAGCCTCCACGATGCCGTACATGCATTTCCTGCTGATAAAACTGCTCATAATTTTGTTTTTTAGCCAATTCTATGGCGTAATGTTGAGGATTGAATGTTTGGATCACGACTTCGCCTGCTTTTTCCGCTCGCCCTGCTCGTCCTGAAACTTGGGTAAGCAATTGGAATGTATGCTCACTAGAACGAAAATCCGGTAAATTCAGGGAGGTATCAGCATTCAACACCCCAACTAATGTCACTTCTGGAAAGTCCAAACCTTTAGCAATCATTTGTGTCCCTAATAATATATCTGCTTCTTTTGCACCGAATTTTTGTAAAATCTGTTCGTGTGCCCCTTTTCTTCGAGTGGTATCTACATCCATACGCAAAATCCTAGCTTGCGGATAAAGTTCTCGGAGTTCCTCTTCTACTTTTTGAGTACCTGTTCCATAGTAGCGGATTTTATTGCCGCCACAATTAGGACAGCGATTGGGAATAGGTTCTTCATGTCCGCAATAATGGCAGCGCATTGAACGTGTATCCATATGCAGTGTAAGAGAGATATCGCAATTAGGACATGGAAGAACAAATCCACAGTCCCTACACATCACAAAAGACGAATATCCTCGACGATTGAGCAGTAGGACAGTTTGTTCTTTTTTGTCTAATCGATTTTGTATTTTTTCCTGCAAATTAGCAGAAAAAGTAGAGGTCCGATGATTCTGAAACTCTTCACGCATATCTACGATCTCAATAGCTGGAAGCTGTGCAGCTGCTTTGGCTCGGTGGTTCAACTGCAATAACTGATAAACGCCTTTTTGAGCTCGTGCTCTTGATTCTAAAGAGGGCGTCGCGCTTCCTAGAACTATTGGGCAATGATGATATTTACTGCGCCAAATTGCTAGATCTCTCGCATGATAACGCGGTGTCTCATCTTGTTTGTAACTTGATTCATGTTCTTCATCGATAATGATCAGCCCGATATTTTTCAGCGGGGCAAAAATAGCAGATCGTGCGCCTACTACTACTTGTGCTTCTTCCCGCTCGATCTTGCGCCATTCATCATATTTTTCACCTTGGGAAAGTCCGCTATGTAAGACCGCAACTGATTCTCCGAAGCGTCCTTTGAATCGCTCGACCATTTGCGGAGTCAATGCGATTTCAGGCACTAACATGATCGCCGTTTTATTTTCTGACAAAACATCAGCGATTGCCTGAAGATATACTTCTGTTTTCCCGCTGCCGGTGATTCCCTCCAGCAAAAAGACCTGATCTTTTTGCTGCTGACCTGCTGTGATGATTTGTTCGACAGCATTTTTTTGTTCTGCATTCAGTTCCAATGCCGTCGTTTGGTCAAATACTCGGTCTTTATAAGGGTCGCGATAACGTTCTGATTCTATAAACTCCAGCCAGCCCTTTTCTTTTCCTTGATTCAAGACAGCAGTACTGATTCCTTTATTTTTGAAATAAGCAATTGGTTCTTCTTGGCTCAGTTCAGATAAACACAAAAGAAGTTCTTTTTGTTTCTTGGCATTTTGCCGTAATTTTGCCCATTCTTCTTCGATTTGCTTTTCAGTTAACAAAGAACGGACCAAACGAATCGTTTTTACTTTATTTCGTGTATGGACTTCATATTTGATATCTACTAATTGCTCTTGGCGCCAGCGAATCAATTGAGAAAGGCTGCCTTCTTCTTCTGCTTCCTTCCAGGAAATCACTTCCCGCTGATCAAACAATACCTGAACTTCTGGTGTGTCTGCCAAAGGATAGATCAATTTATCATATTCTGCTTTCATCACACTCGGAAGCATCGTTTGTAGACAAGTGATTTTGAATGCGTAAGTAATTTTTTTCATATAATCAGCTAATGAAAGCAATTCTTCATTGACCACCGGAGCAAGGTCTAGCAAACGAATAACTGCCTTCAAAGATGGATTAGCTGATTCTTCTGATTTTTGGATAGCCATAACAAATCCTTGGACATGACGATTGCCATTACCAAAAGGGACTTCTACTCGCATCCCGACTTGCAAAGCTGTTTCCATTTCAGAGGGAACCAAATAAGTGAATGGCTGATCGGTCTGCATAGTAGGTACGTCCACAATGACTTCAGCTGTTAATGTCATGGTTCGTTTCCTCCTTTTTTTGTCTTTTCTTATCAAGCGACAAAAAGTTCCTTGCCTATTTTACTAGAGATCGATGGATTTGTCTTATTTTCTGCCAAATCCTAACAAAAAATTAACAGCAGATAAGAAAAAAAAGAACTGTGTCAAAAAGTTCAGACACAGCCTTTTCTACCAGACAATAAGTGGCGAATGTTTGAAAAGGAAACAGCTGGGTTTGCTTTTCTTTTTAGATGTTCGCTCTATTTTTCTTTATTACATTTTTTGCTCTTCACGGATACGTGATTCCAATTCGTGTTGTTCACGCTCTTTTTGTGCTTGACGTTCCTCTTCTTCCATCTTCAAACGTTCACGTTTTAATTCAGGATGTGGATCATTGACTACATTTCCTGCATCGATTTCTTCTAAAGCTTGACCGACGCTTTTTACTGAATCAAAAGAATCTAGAGTAGGCTGTGCACTTGCATCCAATTCATGCGCGCGTTTACTTGCTAAAATCACTAGAGAATATTTTGAATTTACACGATCTAATAGTGAGTCAATTGAAGGTTTTAACATCATAAGACTACATCTCCTTTAACATTTTAATATATTTACCGATTACGCGATCTACTCGAAAATGTTCACTGGCAATAATGTTTTTGATTCGTTCAACTGCTAGCGGCACTTCATCATTTACAACAGCATAGTCGTAAAGAGCCATCATTTCGATTTCTTCTTTTGCAACTTTCATTCGTTCTTCGATTACTTCATCTGCATCTGTTCCTCGGCCTACGATCCGTGATTTTAATTCCGCTAAATCTGGCGGAGTCAAAAAGATGAATACACCATCGGGCACTTTTTCTTTGACTTGTTTTGCTCCTTGGACTTCAATCTCCAAGAAAACATCTTTTCCTTCATCCAATGTCTTGTTGACATATGACAAAGGAGTTCCATAATAATTCCCGACATATTCTGCGTATTCCAGCATCTCTCCAGCTTCGATCATTGATTCAAACTCTTCTTTGCTTCGGAAGAAATAATCAACGCCTTCGACCTCCCCTTCACGCATTTTACGGGTAGTCATTGAGATCGAATACTGAAAATCATTATCCTCACTCTCAAAAATTGCTTTTCGTACTGTGCCTTTTCCTACACCGGATGGACCAGACAACACGATTAATAATCCACGCTCTGACATGACGACGTCCTTTCAACTAGTCTTTTTGTACTTATCGTTTATTTTGCACTTTTTTTCTGCAACTTTCAAGGTTATCTTTAATTATAGCTAGAAATTGGTAAAAAAGCTACCCTGTACCGAGAGGTCGTAAAAAAGCTGTCCTGCATCAAGTAATAAGAACAGCCAAACATAAACAGTTTCTCATGTTTTTCGTTTGGTTGGGGTTATTACCGCAGATGCAAGCTTTTGAACGCCGTGTATAAGAGGTCGTAAAAAAGCTGTTCAGCATCAAGTAATAAGAACAGCCAAACATAAACAGTTTCTCATGTTTTTCGTTTGGTTGGGGTTATTACCGCAGATGCAAGCTTTTGAACGCCGTGTATAAGAGGTCGTGAAGAAGCCGATTAGTTTCGAGTATGAAGAAAAATTTTGTGAAAATGGTTTCTCACATTTTTGCATAAATTTGGCTTAATACCGAGAAAATGGTTTTTGAACATCACTTATTCAAAATAAAAAAAGGTTGTGACACGAATTTTGTCACAACCTTTAAATGTATTCCTAGAGCAAAGAAGCTAAGCGAAGAAATCCAATTCTGATTATTTATTGTATTTCTTTGTTCAGCATCCTTGCTAAAAGCCCATATTGGACAAAGTATTCACTACACCCATGATCTCATCTTTTCGAGAACGTGCTTTTTCTGTCGGATCTTCTACCTCTTCTGTGTCGATTCGAACAATAAATTTCCGATTCATCGTCACGTAAGCACCGTCGTTGATCAAAATAAACAGTTCGTTCTCATTATAGTCTGCACAGGCATCTTTCCATACGTCAAAGCCGTTTTTTTCAGAAGGGATATCCCGTTTTACAACAGTTTTTCCACTTAATTCGTGGAACGTTACGTCATAGTATTTCATTATCTCTACCTCTTTCGTCATTCAATATTTTGTACTTGTTCTCTGATTTTTTCTAAGATCGTCTTAGACTGGACGACTTGATTTTTAATTTCGATTGCATTTGATTTGGAACCGATCGTGTTGATTTCCCGATTCATTTCTTGGATCAGGAAATCTAATTCCCGACCTACAGGACATTGTGCTTCGATAAGTTCATCTAGTTTTTGTACATGGATCGCCAGACGATCCAGTTCCTCGTGAATATCTCCGCGTTCCAACAAGATGGCTAGCTCCGTCAACAACCGTTGCTCATCGACTTTCGCTCCAAGAAATTCCTCCAGCTTTTTTTGATACCTTATTTGAAATTCCTTTTCATAGATTTCTACAAAACTATCGAGTTTTTTTAGTACTTCTTTGAATTCTTCAGTATTCTTTTTCAACACTAAAGCTAAAGCTTGACCTTCTTTTTCTCGACTCGCCTCAATAGAGTCAAGTGCGCTTTTCAATGTATCTAGAGCTAACTGTGCCAATTCTTCCATGCTCTCTTCCGGTTTTTCTTCTACCGTTACGAAGTTTTCGTCCAGCGCGAAGCGTTCCGCCATCCGACTAATTGACACTTGATTTTGACTACCGTATCGTTGTTGAATTCCGTCTGTCAATTGAGTGATAAGTGAATCAATCAATTCCCAGTTGATGACGATCTGTTTTTCGTTTTTGCCAATATAAGCTAGATTCACAAATACTTCGATTCGACCGCGGCTTAACTGCTGTTTAATAAGCTGACGAAAATCGTTTTCAATAAAGTTCAGGATTTTAGGACTTCGTATTTGAACATCTAGAAAACGCTGGTTGACACTTTTTATTTCAATATCTAACTGATACGCTTTTGTTTCGCGGATGGCTTTGCCAAAACCAGTCATACTTTTCATTCGACAGGGTCCTTCCTCATTACATATTTTCTATTGCTTTTTGCAGTTGTTCAAACTCTTCGTTCGTCAATGTCAGGCCTTTCCCCATTTTTTCATGGTCTGGCGCCCAATCTCGAAGATCGAATTTTGGCGGGCGACCATTCCAGCTGACTAGGTTCAGTTCTTTACGCCACCCCTTGTTGTTTTCTGACAATATAGCGATTTCTTCTACGATTTCATATGAAAATTCTTGTGCCATGGTTGTTCCTCCTTGAGATAATATAAATATAGGATCAGTAATGTGTCAACTGGTTGCTTAAGCAATTCATGCTGCAAACAATTCTTGCGTTTTCCTTGTAGCAGATAATCAAAATAAACAGTTTTCGTGCGCTCATTTTGTATTTTTTGCTGGTATTTTCGATACCTTCGCCATTCTTCAGTACTTAATTGACCAATTTGTGCCAATAAATCATCCGGCATACTTTTTATATCTTGTTGGCAGATCATTTGAATCATCATGTCTACTTGATAGATTTCATTGGGCAATAAAAAATGTTTTTTTGCTAAAAGTTCTAGCATCGCCAATCCGCATGTCTCTGGTACGACCCTGTTCTTATATAAATTACGCAGTTTTTGCCAAAATTTTATGCTTTTGAAAAAAGATAATTCTAACTGAATTTCTTTTGTTAAGTAAGACAAAAATCCTCGCCAGTATGTTCTTGCAGGTTTAACAGAATGAAATGTATACCAATTCCCATAGTAACAACCTAATCGTTTTTTCATTTCCAGATAGCCTAATTGTAAATTTAATTGGTTCCTTTGGCTATCAAAAAGCAGAAAGCTGCCTAGTGTCCACAATGTTTGACATTTCCAATGGATAAAAATGTCTGGCATACGAATTTTTTTCGCTGGGCCTGGCCCTTGCACATCTACGACAAATGCCTCTGTTGCTCCTTTGTTAATCGCAATATCAATAGGTATTTTGTTGCGATACCCACCGTCTGCATATTTATTTTTTCCGATCTTTCGATAAGCCATAGCGGGATAAAATGAAGCAGAGGCGAGTATCCAATCTGGTATTTCTTCTGTTTTTGTCTGTTGGATATCAGTCACTACTTCCGCTAGTTCTGGCAGTTTAGTAGACACCGTATATAAACGTATTTTGGGATTATGTTTGAGTAAGGACAAATCCAAATTGTCTTTGACCATCTTTTCCAATGGAGCAGAAGAAACCCCGCCTTCAATTAGTGCTGTTTTCGTCATTTGGCGTCTTTCTCGATAGAAGCGTTCACGAAGGTCTTCAACCGCAGCCATTTCTGGTAACGCAAGCACTTGTCTTGTCGACAGCTTTTTCCATAAATTCACAGCTTTTTTCATATCTCCTTGTAAAATCAATGCGCCGTTCAACGCACCTACCGAGGTACCTGTGATAATCTCAAAGTTGATATCATGTTCCTTCAGCGCCTGCCACACACCAATCTGATAAGCACCGTGCGCTCCTCCTCCACCTAAAACAAGTGCTGTATGATAGACCAGCTTTTTATTTAATTGTGTGGTTCCTTGATAGCCGTTTTTATGAAAAATACGCAACCATTCTTCTGATAGAGGAGATTGAAATAAAAAACAACAGTTTTCTTTAATAAAAAAACGAGCGCAAGCTTCCATATACCGAAAAAATTTTTTCCATTCAAAAGTTTCACCTTCAATCAACAGATTATTAAAAATAACATTTCCTCTACTTTTAGCAATAGTAAAATAGACGGTATATTTTTTCGATACTGCTTTAAAAGCACATTGCTTTTTTGCAGAACGCCAAAAAGCGTCTCTACTTTCTTGATGACTTTGAAAAAATGGAAGGGGTTGTTTTGCTTGCTGGATAGGCGAATACAGCGACATTTTCTGTGAAAAGTAAACTTTTTTTATCTCCATCGCTCTCTCCTTTTTCTTCAAGTATACCAGTATGTCATAAAAAGGTCATGAGTCTCGTATTCGACTTTGTAGATTCCATAAGAAAACAATTCATAAAACCTCCTTTAAATAAAAAAATACAAAAATCACAAAAATTAATTGAAAATGAGAGTATTTTTAATGAAAACGTGATTTTGTAATGGAATTTTAAAATAAAAGAAACAAGCTTTTTTAATGCAAATGTTGTAAAATAAAAGAGATTAAGAGGAAATAAGAGGAGGAACATGATGACTGAGTCAGTTTATGTACATATTGATACCACAAGTAATGCTGTTTTAACAAAAGGGCTGACTGCTACTGACTTTGCAAACAGTATCGTGCATTTTCCTCAAAACTTGCTCTTGCTTGATCCATCTGCTTCTGCTGGAGAATATGAATCCCATACAGGGCTGAAAGTAATTCGTGGTACAGAAAATATCCAGCGTTTCTTTTCCTCTTCTCGTAACAGGCGTGGATTCGATGAATTGAAGTGGATCGACTTTACTGATTTAACGATGCTGAAAGAATTGACACCTTTAGAAATTTCAGAATTATTATATTTTGGTCATATGAAAACACACCTTCATTCGCCGTTTTTTTATAAACTACAGAATAATTTTGTATACTTCGATCTTAATGATCAGCTGAATCGGATTTATTATCGCTATTTAGATGAATTTTATAGGATTTTTGCTAGTAAATTAAGTTCGATCTTGTCAGATAAGATCAATGTAAAAAAATCTTTTTTCAAAAAAGAAACACCTGTTGAAAAAATCAGTGTGGAATTATTGAAAGAAATGCGTAATTTGATGCAGGAAGGGATCATTTTTTCTTTTGATCAAGTTGGTTTGATCGATGGTGAATATCGTATCCCAATCTATGTGATTGAAGATTATATTTGGAAATTAAAAGGCACCCGGTATCGAGAAGAGGAAATCATCGCTACTTTAATCTACTCTGTCACCGATCGACACTGGCAATTGGTGGAAGATGCCGATCTTTCTTATCTGCCATTGAAGTAGATCTATTTCTTATCAAAAAATAAAAAGGAAACAAGAAACTAGGACATGATTCTGTCTCAAGTTTCTTGCTTCTTTTTTATTTACAGCTCCTGTCGTTTATCTGGCACAAAAATCGAAGGAATCGTTTGTTGGATCCCTAATAAAACGATGATCGTTACAATAGCTGTACTCAACCCGCTGGCACCATTCATTACGAAAGAAAAGAGCCAAGGATTCATCCCCCATAGTGCATACGCTCCCCAGAAAACCACTCCTGCAATAAAATGCCAAAAATATCTGGAAAGTGCGCCAATCAATGCACCAAACACGATGCTTTTTCTAATTTGTTTCGTATTATCGTCTACATAGCCTTTTTGGACATTTGAAGCCATGAGCCCTGCTGCGCCTGCAAAAGTATAGGCAATCGGGTACTCAATCAACACTTGAACGACACTTAAATAATAAACTTGTCCCAACGGAAAATGTAGGATGCCCCAAATGAAACCTGCCAGCATCCCTGCCTTTGTCCCTCTTCTTAACGCAAAAAGAGTCAATGGAATCTGCCCTAATGAAATAGAAAAACTGCTGCCGATCTGGATCGGAATCAACGACAACACCATCGCTAACGCTGCAACAATCGTTCCTTCTACCCAAACTCTATTTTTTCCCATAAAAAAACTTCCTCCTTTGAATAAAAAAGTCACAAAGGAGGAAGCAGCTTTCGAAAATAGTCAAACAGCTGTTTATTCACAATTCCTACGCTCGCATAACCGATACAGGTACGAAGGGTTTAGAAATAGATTCAATCTCAGCCCAATTGGACTCCCCTTTGTGAGTTTATTTATTATTTATTTTTTGTTTCAAACAATGGACTAACTGGTTTGTTTTCATGGATACGTTTGATTGCATCTCCCATTAATCCGCCAACACTTACTTCATCGATTTTGTCGATTTTACGATCTTCTGGAAGATAGATCGAGTCTGTAACAACTAGACGCTCGATAGCTGAATCTTCTATTCTTTGTAAAGCGGGGCCGGATAATACTGGATGTGTACATGAAGCATACACACTGGTTGCACCAGCTTCTTTCAAAGCATTGGCAGCCAATGTGATCGTACCTGCTGTATCGATCATATCATCGATCAGTACACAAGTTTTGCCCTTGACTTGTCCAATGATATTCATTACTTCTGCAACATTTGCTTTTGGACGGCGTTTGTCGATGATCGCAATCGGAGATTTCAAAAATTCCGCTAATTTACGTGCCCGTGTAACACCACCATGGTCTGGTGAAACAACGACAACATCATCGCCTTTGATTCCTTTTTCTAAGAAATAATTGGCAATAAGTGGCGCACCCATCAAATGATCGACTGGAATATCAAAGAAACCTTGGATTTGGACTGCATGAAGGTCCAAAGTCAGCATTCTTGTTGCACCAGCTTTTTGAATCATGTTTGCTACTAATTTCGCTGTGATTGGTTCCCGTGCACGTGCTTTACGGTCTTGACGCGCATAGCCATAATAAGGCATGACTACGTTGATTGTTTTTGCACTTGCTCGTTTCAGTGCGTCAATCATGATCAGCAACTCCATCAAGTTATCGTTGACTGGGCTACTCGTTGATTGAATAACATAGACATGCGATCCACGAATACTTTCTTCAATGTTTACTTGAATTTCTCCATCACTAAATTGAGTAACAGATGATTTTCCTAACTCGACGCCGACTGCTGCTGCAATTTTCTCTGCTAATGGGCGATTGGAATTTAACGCAAAAATTTTTAATCTTGGGTCAAAGTAATGTTTTGACATGGGGACCTCCACTTTCTTTTTCACAACTCTAGAATTCTACCTAATAAATAGTAGTCATATTTTTTAAATAAATCAAGTGATTTTGCAAAAGTCTTAGTTTAGATAAGGGAGTTTTTTTGCATATCCTTCTTTATTGACTTGTCTTGCTCTCGCAATTGCCAGCGCATATTCTGGAATATTGTCTGTAATTGTTGACCCGGCAGCAATCGAACTGTTTTTAGCTACCTCGACAGGTCCGATGATATTCGTGCTAGAACCAATAAAGCTGTGATCGCCGACAGTCGTATGATGCTTGTTCTTTCCATCATAGTTGACGAAGACAACACCACATCCGACATTGATTTCTTCTCCCAACGTAGCATCCCCAACATAAGTCAAGTGACCGACTTTAGTTCCTTTGCCGATTTGAGCATTTTTCACTTCCACAAAGTTTCCGATATGGACATTTTCGCCAATTTCAGCTTTTGGTCGTAAATGTGCATAAGGTCCCACATCTGCATGTTTCTTGACATGGCTGCTTTCAATGACTGAGTTTTCAATGACGACGCGATCCTCAATCCTACTGTCTACGATTTTTGAATGTGCCCCGATGACACAATCAGAACCGATGACTGTATTTCCTTGGATTTGTACACCTGCTTCGATTAATGTGTCTGGACCGATTTCTACGCCTGCATCGATGTATGTCGTTGCTGAATCGACAAAGCTTACGCCATTGACCATATGCATCTGGTTAATTCGCTTTCTCATGATCTCATTTGCTTTAGCTAACGCGATCCGATCATTGACTCCCATTGATTCTTCAAAATCATCCGTTTGATAAGCAGCAACTGTATTGCCTTCTTCTTTTAAGATTTCGATGATATCTGTTAGATAGTATTCACCTTGAGCATTGTTTGTTCCAACTTTGCTTAACGCATCGAACAAAGCTTCGTTGTCAAAACAGTAAGTTCCTGTATTGATTTCTTGTACAAGAGCTTCTTCTGGTGTTGCATCTTTTTGTTCCACGATTTTTTCTACGATCCCAATATGGTCACGGATGATTCGTCCATATCCTGTTGGGTTTTCTGCTTGTGCCGTCAAGATCGTTGCACTTGCATTTTTTCCTTGGTGATATTCAAAAAGATTGTTCAGCGTTTCAGTAGTCAATAATGGTGTATCGCCACTGATAACTAACGTTGTTCCTTTTTTTCCTTCCAAGAAAGAAGCAGCTTGCAAAACAGCATGTCCTGTTCCCAACTGTTCTGATTGTAACGCATATTTACTGCGTTCTCCTAGTTGTGCTTTAACTTGTTCTGCTCCGTGTCCAACGATCGTAATCACTTCATCTGGTTTCGTTTCACTGACCCGGTTAATGATATGTTCTACCATAGGTTTACCAGAGACGGGATGTAAAACTTTATATAATTTTGACTTCATGCGGGTACCTTTCCCTGCCGCCAAAATAATTGCATAACGTGCGTCCAACTGCGTCACTCCTAAATATAGTTTGCTGATTTCAGTTTATCCCAGTATACCCATTTTTTCAACAAAACAAGTGATTTTCTTTTATCCCAGCGTTTTCTGGATAAAAAAATAGATAGACCGTAAAGGGCCTATCTATTTGGTAACCGGTGCTCTCCTGCCAACTCCTCGGTCACAAGTCACACTACTCATAAAACATGAAAAGCTGTTTTTTGAAATCGTTTCTTGTGACTTAGAGTTAAACGGTAGGCTTACAACCTCTTCATTAAACGGTGTTCAATCAGCTGACCTTCGGTATTAGCTCAGGACAGGACGCTGATTTCACAACCTCTAGATAAACGGTGTTCAAAAGCCAGTTTCTCGGTATTAAGCCAAATTTATGAAAAAATGTGGAAAGCCATTTTCACAAAATTTTTCTTACTACTCGAAACTAAGCGGCTTTTTCACAACCTCTTATTCTGAAAAATAATTTCCCGGCACAACCGTAATATTTTTCGTTTGAGTATCTACATCTTTGACATAAAGCAGTGATGTATAATCATCGATGGCGCGATGACCGTTGAATTTTGATTCGGCAAATACAGTGATGCCAACAAGTTCTGATTCGAATTCTTCAATCAAGCTCTTCATTCCGTTGACTGTTCCGCCACCTTTCATGAAATCATCCACTACAAGGACACGTGAACCACGTTTCAAACTTCTCTTAGACAGTTCCATCTTTTCAATTCTTTCAGAAGATCCAGACACATAGTTGACACTTACTGTTGATCCTTCTGTTATTTTTGAGTCCCGGCGTACAATAACGAATGGCGCATTCAGATAATAGGACACAGCTTGGGCAATAGGTACGCCTTTTGTGGCTACAGTCATTACAGCATCGATTTTTTCACCAAGGTATTTAGAAGCAATGATTCTTCCAACTTGACGCAGCAGTTCAGGTTCTCCTAACAAATCAGAGAGATAAACATATCCTCCTGGAAGCAGACGGTCTTGTTCTGATAGACGTTCTGCTAGAGATTCAATATATTTTTTCGCCTCTTCATATGAAATTTCAGGGATGAACAATACACCACCTGCAGCACCTGGGATTGTTTCCAAGGTTCCATACCCTCGTTCTTTAAATGTTTTCTTGATGATTCCCAAATCTTCACTGATGGAAGATTTAGCAGATTCGTAACGTTCGGCAAAGCTTGTTAAGGAAATCAATTCATGCGGGTGATTCAATAAATACTGTGTCATGTCAACTAGACGTTCACTGCGACGTACTTTCACCTATTCCAACTCCTTTTAAGAAATTTTATCGTTTTACATTATATAAGTTTTTCTTCAAAAATTCGAGCATTTTATGAAAAAATAAGAAAATAGTTCGGTATTTATTAAAATAAAAAGAAGCCTATAAAAAATTTTTCGTTTTTATAAGGCTTCTTTTCTTTATAATTTAGTTATTTTTTCTTCTGAAGGCAACCAATATTCGTTTGATGATATTTACAATCAGGAACAAAGCAATAAAGACTAATGTGATTGTTGCTCCTGGAGGTGTATCTAGATAAAACGAGCTAGTTAGTCCTGACAGCATCCCTAGAAATCCTACACAAACACTGATAGCAATCACGACATTGAAGCTTTTGCCTAATCGCATACCGATTGCTGCGGGAAGAACCATGATTGCGGATATCAAAAGTGCACCGGCAATCGGGATCATCACAGCAATAGCCACACCAGTAATCACATTGAACATCATCGACATCAAATGAACGGGTAGCCCATCCACGTGGGCGGTATCTTCATCAAAAGTCAGAACATACATCGGCCGTTTGAATAAAAAGAACAATATACCGATGGCAACGAATAAGATTCCTAAAAAGATGACTTGCTCCCATGTAATGGTCACGATCGAACCAAACAGATAGGATTGGATACTTGTTGCTGAATTCCCTCCGCTCAAATTCATCAATACTAACGCTAGCGCCAAACCACCAGCCATTAAAATGGCAATGGAGATTTCTGAATAGGTTCGGTAGATCGTTCGCAGATACTCCAATATCACAGCTGCTAATACAACGACTAGCATGGTCGTAAGTGTAGGATTAAGGTTCAAAAAGAATCCTAACGCTACCCCTGCTAAAGAGACATGAGAAAGCGTATCAGCCATCAGCGATTGTCTTCTGATCACTAAAAACACACCTAGCATCGGGGCGATTCCGGCAATGAAGATAGCGGCAAGAAACGCTCTTCTCATGAATTCATATGAAAGCAACGCCATTGAGAATCCTCCTTTCTCACCAGTCGGATCTGTCTGTCCGCATACTGTTTGATATCTTCATGATCATGGGTGATCATTAGAACTGATTTCCCATGGACATGCGCACTATGTCGGAGAAGACGATAAAATTCATTTCTGGATTCTTCATCCATACCTGTTGTTGGTTCATCAAGAACAAATAAGTCAGGGTCAGTAGCAAAAATACGCGCTAAACTGATTCGCTGCTTTTGTCCGCCAGACAATTCACCTATTCGCCGATTTCGCATATCCCACATCCCTACAGCTTCTAAAGCACGCTGTACATGTTGATGATCTTTTTCAGAGAGACGCTTGAACCAGCGGCCTCTTGGATATCTTCCTGAACGGACTAATTCGATCACCGTACTAGGAAAACCTGCATTGAAAGATGCAACTTGTTGAGGAATATAACCGATACTTAATTTTTTTCCTTCTTGATTTTTCTCAGCAATCTTTATCATTCCTTTTGAAGGTTTCAGTAATCCTAACGATGCTTTCACCAAGGTTGACTTGGCTGCTCCATTTTCTCCAGTTAAAATGACAAATTCACCCGCATCTACATGATAAGAGACATCTTCTAGTACAGGTTCATCATCATAGTAAAAGGTCAAATCAGATATTTCGATATAACGCACCTTACAACCTCCATTCTAAAACTTAATTGATACTTTCTTTTAAAGCTTCCAGATTTTTTTCCATGACAGAAATATAATTTTCGCCTGCTTTGATTTGTTCATTAGTCAAGCTTTCTAAAGGATTCAACACTTCTAGCTTCACTCCTGTTTCATTCGACAATGTCTCAGCTACCTTCGAAGAGGCATTTTCTTCAAAATAAATCACTTTGATGTTGTTTTTCTTCACAAATTCCTTTAGCTCAGCTAAGCGACTTGGTGTGGGTTCCTGATCTGGTGAAACGCCCGAAATCGCTACTTGTTTTAAGTCGTATTGATTCGCTAAATAAGCAAAAGCAGCATGCTGAGTGACAAATGTGCGGTTTGTTGCATCTTTTAGCTCATCGGAGTATTTTTGATCCAGTGCTTCAAGCTTTTTGATATAAGCATCGGCATTCTTCGTAAAAGTTTCCTTTTTATCTGGATATTTTTCGCCTAATTCTTCAGCAATCGTTCTGACTTCTTTTATAGCTAATACCGGATCGAGCCAAACATGTGGATCGTATTCATGTGAATGATCATGCCCTTCTTCTGATTCTTCATGTTCGTCTGCTTCTTGCGATTCTAAACGGTCGATTCCTTTAGCTGCTTCGATCATCAAGGTCTGTTTGCTATCCACTGAATCCTTTAACGAATCCACAAAAAATTCCATGTCTGAACTATTATACACGAAAACATCTGCATCGGAAATTTCTGCTCTTTCTTTTGCACTTGGTTCGAAATCATGCGGCTCCGTTCCAGCAGGGATCAAAAGTTTCACGTTTCCTTCATCCCCTACGATCTCTTTTGTAAAATCATACATCGGATAAAAAGTCGTAACGATCGTCAAATCCTCTTTTTTGTCTGCTTCCTTGTTCGTATTTCCACATGCTGCAAACAGTAAAGCACCTATCATTACCGTAGCTGTCAAAAGATATTTTTTCATTTATATGCTCCTTTCAATGAACAAATCGGAATTTTACGATTTATTAACGTGAACTAATGTATCAAAATAAAAAAACACAGTCAATAGAAATCCATCAATTTCTGATTTAAGCATGTATATTCTTGATTAAATCGTAAAATGGATGAGTTGCTGCTCATATCTAGCCATTTCACTACAATAAAAAACTGAAGAATACCATTTTAGGATTCCTCAGTTTTTCATCACCTATTTTACTTCTTATATTTTATTGCAGGGTTCGTACTAAATAAACTTCCTCACAAAAACCTTTTAACCCATTATATACTCTCTGCGCTCTTGAATAATGTTGACACAAGGCAAAAACGGTTGGTCCGCTTCCACTCATCAATGCAGCATCTGCTCCGTACTTGATCATACGCTCTTTGATTTGATGGATGACTGGATGCCGCTTTCCCGTTATATCTTCTAAACTGTTTCCCATTTTTTTGATCATCTGCTGATAATCTTGCTCTCGAATGGCTTCAACAAGTCCGTGGATGTCTTGATGTTGGATGGCTTGCGTATCTACTTCTCTAAACACTGTACGTGTAGAGACACTCATTCTTGGTTTGACCAACACAACCCAGCACTGTGGCATAGAAGGTAATACTTGGATTTCTTCCCCTTTGCCACCGACAAATGCCGTACTTCCGTAGACACAGTAAGGAACATCTGTACCGACTTCCAAACCGATTTCTGCCAGTTCTTCTAACGAACAGCCCAGATTCCATAATTGGTTGATCCCTCTTAGAGCAGCTGCACAGTCTGTACTTCCTCCGCCTAATCCAGCTGCTACTGGAATATTCTTCTTAACAAAAATCTTGACACCGGTTTTGATATTGTATTTATTTTTTAACAATAAAGCAGCTTGATAAACATTGTTCCGTTCATCTACTGGTAAAAATGCTTTATTTGTTTCTACAATGATTTTGTCTTCTGTTATTTCTTCAAAAAATAGATGATCTGCCAAGTCTACGCTCGACATCACCATTTCCAACTCATGATACCCATCTTGCCGTCTATATAATACATCCAGTCCTAAATTTATCTTGGCTGGCGCTTTTTCAATCAATTCCATCCTCTCACCCATTCGAAAAGTCTAAGTCGCAAGTATTCTATCATAGGGAAAAATAAAAGTATAGCTTATGTCTGCCTAGTGGTTGATTTTGTCATCGTTTCAACAGCTTTCACAGAATTTTCTCTTCATAATCCAAACAAGCTCTAGTGACTCTTATAATTCTGTGAGCACTTCTTCTGCCAAACTCGGAACATTTCCTTTTTCTTTTCCTATCAGACTGAGTAGCTGCATGGTAGCAAATCCGAAATTACTTCCTTTCCTATAAGCAAAGTAACGTCCTTCCCAATGATCGACATATTTTAATTTCTTTTCATAAGCAGACTGGAAGGAATAGAAAAAATTACCATAATTATATACGATATGCATGACTTTTTCTTGAAAGAAAGAAAAATCTGTTTCCCCAACATTAGCTAATGGAGCTAAGCCTAGATTGGCTTCCGAGTAGCCCATTTTCTCGTATACAATAAACAGATTGGCTAACAGATAGTCAGCTAATTCCTCAGGTTCTTTAGGTAAGATCCGCAACAAATCATATCCCGCCTGCTTCTTCGTCATCGGTTGAGCGGTGATGAATCCAACGACTTTTTGATCTTTACGGACAATACCGACACCGCTAGATAATACATATGATTTATCAAATCGTCCCACAGAGAAGTATTTTTCTCGTGCACCTTGAAGCCATTTTTGTGAAACTTCATTTACAGCTTGATGTAATTCTTCTGGCAGTTGATCGTACCAAGTAAAATAGTATCCTTCTTTCATCAAACGTTGATATTCAAGTTGCTGACTCAGCCGAGACAAGTCTTCTGTTGCTAGATCAACAATCCCTGCTTCACCTACTTTCGTGAAGTGAAAACCCAATTCATGAAGCATCACTACGTAGCTTTCTGATATCTTATAAAACGCAAGCTGATAGCCTAAACAATCTGCTTGTTTCATAAACTGATTCGTTGCTGCCCGCATCTTTTTAGGATTGCCAACTGGATCTCCTAAAACAAAGCATTTGTTTCCTTTGATCTGATAACCAAAAACGACTTGATCTTGGTCGTCTTCTTGGTAATAAAAATAACTGTAACCTGACAAGCGAAGCTGATGGCTTGTAGCTGTGCCTCCGTATGTTTCCAATAAAAGGTCAAAACGGTCTTTTTCGTACTCACTGCCAAGCTTCGTAGTATCTTCAGCTAAATATTGATAAAGCGCCACTAAAGCTAGCAATGAGATGCCCAAACCAATAAGCCCTGAGAACCACACATCATCTGAAGGAAACAAAATAAAATGGTTTCCTGTTATTCGACCGACTAAAAAGCGTCCGCTGTGATAGCCTGCGATTGCGTAAACGATAAACAAAAAGCCGAACAAGCTAGCATCAAAGATTATAGCTCCCCAAGAATAAACGAATTTTGTTCGATAAAATTCTTTTCTGGATAACCACACAGCTAACAGAATCAAGACATATACCAATATCAACTGCCAAGATAACGTACGTGTGATTGTATTTAAAATACCAAAAGATAGTAAAGCAATCGTAGGCAGAAATGCCTTTTTGACTTTTACTGAAAGTGCTCGAGCAAGGCCGAGTAATAAAAAGCCAACCAATAGATTCACTGTCTGATCTAAAAAATTGAAAGAGAACGGCAATAATACTTGAAATAGCCGACTGATTGCAGACAGATTAGTGATTGTTGATAGAAGTACCATCATGATTCCCGCAAAATAGACAGCACTTACGAGCACGATATGCGCAACCTTTTGGAAAAACAGTCGCGGAATGTTATCTAAAAATCGATTGATTTTGACTCCTGTATGTGTGATGAACAATAGAAGTCCCGTCATAAAAGGTAGAACATAATAAAACAACCGATAATATAATAGCCAAACTACTGCTACATCTTGCCGAACAGACAATTGACTCATTCCTAAGATCATCAAAACGTCAAAAGTCCCCATTCCACCTGGGACCATCGTCAGCATTCCTATCAATGTAGCAATCATGAACATAGGATAGATCGAAAGCATCGAAATATCTATTCTCATCAACTTGCCGATGATCAAAAATACCGCAAGGGCTCCCGTCCATTGTCCAAAGGATGCCAGTAGCAGACCAAGCAAGCCTTTTGGATAAAACTCGAAGAACAATGTCTTTCTCTTTAGATAAGCAAAAAAGAAAATGACTGGTGCTAAAAAACTACCGCCGAAAAGCCAGATCCAATAGCTTCGAAAAATACTTTCTGACTGAATAAAAAAGACATCAATAAATGTAAGAAACGACCATACAGACAAACCAGTCAGCATAAATAGTGCGACTTTTGATACAGTGGCTAAAACCATTTTTCTATTTGTCTGCTTTCCATAAAAACTAGCCCGCAGACTTGCTCCTACCACACCACCAAAACCGGCGAGATTGTTGATCGTGTTTGTTACCCACGCAGCAAGAAGAAACTCTTTTCTTTCCATTTTTGGTTTTCCTTGTTTTTCTAAGACTCTGATCGTCACCCAATCATACAACAACATCGGAGTGACACCCAGCAGTCCAGCCAGAATCATGAGCAGGATCGTCATGTGGCTTTGTTGTCCCATCCTTTGCCAAATATCTTGCCAACTCATGCCATTAGCAATATTTGCGACTTGATTTGCCACAAAGACTAACACAGAGCCGAAAAAAATCAGTTTTAAAATCAGACTATGTTCCTTTATCCATTGCAGCATCAAGTATCGTTTATTTTTCACATTTTCCCATTCCTAACTTGTATACTTTTGTGTCATACCCCAATGTTATCTTATTTATTTTAATTTTTCCACTTTAGACCTGTTCTTTGCTTGCGATGATAGAAAAAGAAAGATATCCTAATGCTAAAGGAGAGGATAACATGAAAGTAGGATTTATCGGCACAGGGAATATGGCACAAGCTATTATTGATGGTTTATTAAAAAAAGGAACAGTCTTGAAAGAAGAGGTGTTCGTTTCCAGTGGCCATTTTGAAAATGCACAAAAATTTGCTGCTGAAACTGGCGTCCATGCATGCAAAAGTAATCAGGAAGTTGCATCACAATCAGATATCGTTCTTTTAGCCGTGAAACCAAAAATCATTGAAAAAGTATTGGAAGAACTAAGAGAATATAGCCAGAAAGTCTTATTCATTTCTATTGCTTCAGGAAAATCATTAACAGATTTAGAAACAGCGCTTGAAGATCCTCAGGCCTCCATCGTACGTGTGATGCCGAATGTCAATGTCAGCGTAGGAGCAGGCGTTTCTGCGATTTGCAAAAATGAAGCTGCCACGGAGGAACAGCTTCAGCAAGCTACGATGATTTTTGAAGCAATCGGCAGCGTCTATCCTTTAGCAGAATCAGATTTCAGTACATTCATTGGCCTTGCTGGCAGCTCACCCGCATTCGTTTACATGCTGATCGATGCGATGGGACGGACTGGTGTACTGAATGGTTTGTCCAAACAGACAGCAACTGAGATTGCTGCAAAAGCAATTATGGGTTCTTGTCAAAAATTCCTTTCAAGTGATAAAAATCCATGGGAACTTGTAGACCAAGTTTCTTCTCCTGGCGGTACAACTGTTGCAGGTGTAGTTGCCTTAGAAGAAGCAGGATTCATCCCAGCCGTCATCAAAGGAATCAATACGACGATCGAGAAAGATCTTGAGATGTTGAATAAAAAATAATGATAGCAATGTTTTTTCGTGTCTTACAAAAAAAGAAGAGCTGTGGCTTTTGCCGCGGCTCTTCTTTTGTATTTTTTATTATTTAGCATAATCAGTTGCACGAGTTTCCCGAATAACGATTACTTTGATGTGTCCAGGATAATCCAGTTCTTCTTCGATTCGTTTACGAATATCACGTACTAAACGAACAGCGTCTAAATCCGAGATTTCTTCTGGCTTGACCATTACCCGAACTTCACGTCCAGCTTGAACTGCGTAACTTGATTCTACACCGGCGAAGCTGTTCGAAATATTTTCCAGACTTCTTAAACGACGGATGTAGTTTTCTAATGATTCACTTCGCGCACCAGGTCTTGCTGCTGAGAGCGCATCTGCTGCAGCTACAAGGACAGAGATAACAGAAGTAGCTTCCACATCTCCATGGTGAGAAGCGATCGCGTTGATTACTACTGGGTTTTCTTTGTACTTGGCAGCTAATTCCGCACCGATCTCAACGTGAGATCCTTCAATCTCATGGTCAAGTGCTTTCCCAATATCATGGAGCAACCCGGCACGTTTTGCTAATTGGATATCTTCGCCAAGCTCTGCTGCTAAGATACCAGCTAATTTTGCAACCTCGACTGAATGCTTCAAGACGTTTTGTCCATAACTAGTTCTGAATCGCAGACGTCCGATGATCTTGATTAGATCTGGATGAAGTGTATGAGCACCGACTTCAAACGCTGCCTCTTCCCCGTATTCGCGAATACGTTCATCCATTTCTTTACGAGATTTCTCGACCATTTCTTCGATACGTGCTGGATGGATGCGTCCATCTTGTATCAGTTTTTCCAAGGTCATCCGTGCGATTTCTCTTCGGATTGGATCGAATCCGGAAAGAACAACTGCTTCCGGTGTATCATCAATGATTAAATCGATACCAGTCAGCGTCTCAAGCGTTCGAATATTACGACCTTCTCGTCCAATGATACGACCTTTCATTTCATCATTCGGAAGGGTAACGACTGAAACAGTCGTTTCTGAAACTTGATCTGCTGCGCAGCGTTGAATCGCTAATGATAATAAGTTTTTCGCTTTGCGATCTGCTTCTTCTTTGGCACGCTGTTCAGATTCTTTTACCATTAGAGTTAACTCATGATTCAGCTCTTCTTCAGTCGATTTCATGATGACATCTCGTGCGTCCTCTTTTGATAAACCAGCAATTTTTTCTAGTTCTTTTTGTTGATCTTCAATCATTTTTTCAACGTCTTTTTCTCGCTCTTCAATTAATTGCTGTTTTGAACTAAGTGCTTCTTCTTTACTTTCAAGTGAGTTCTCGCGTTTTTCTAACGAGTCATCTTTACGATTCAGCGTTTGTTCGCGTTGAATCAAACGATTCTCTTGAGATTTTAATTCTAACTTACTTTCTCTCAGCTCACTTTCAACTTCAGAACGGTATTTCTGATTTTCTTCCTTAGCTTCTAACAATGCTTCTTTTTTTAGAGTTTCTGCTTCTTTTTTTGCACTATCGATGATTCCAGCAGCTGATGATTGTGCACCAGCTATTTCTTTCTCGTGACGTGACTTTGCGACCATAAACCCTAAACCAAGACCGACAATTAAACCGATGATAGCGAGGAGAATGTTGAATACCATAAAATCCACCTCCATACTATCTTTTTCATTTTTATCATCTATACAGCTTCTATGATAAATTATTCTAAACTTGTCAATATGCATCTTCGCATATATGTGTACAAAAAACATGCACAACTTTATTCTAATGTTTGTACCCCGTAGTGTCAACTTTAAATAAACAAAGAAACGGCTTTCTACTTATTCATTAAACGATGGTTTTTAAAATAAATGGCACTAGTTTCATATAGGTAAACCTTTAAATTGAGAAACTTTTCTATTAAATTATTCTTTGTAGATGAACAGATATTTTTATTTTATGTACCCACTCGTATAATTAAATAACTCACGATTTCTTTATTCAATAAAAAAACGGCAGGTCAAGGAGAGTACCTACTCTTCAGACCAGCCGTTTTTGTTTATCATGATTTTTATTCTTCTACTAAAGGCAATTCTTCTTGTCCTTTTTCATCTTCTGGGACAGCGACTTCTTCGCCAATACCATAAGCTGCTCTAACTAGAGCAGAAACTTCTGCCATCATTTCAGGATGATTAGCCATATAGATTTTAGCGTTTTCCCGTCCTTGGCCAATCCGATCTTCTTTATAAGAATACCAAGCACCACTTTTATCAACGATGTCTTTTTCTACTGCCATGTCTAGAAGTTCTCCTTCTTGTGAGATACCTAAGCCATACATGACATCTACTTCAGCGATTTTGAAAGGAGGAGCTACTTTGTTTTTCACGACTTTGATCTTTGTACGGTTACCAACAATATCTGTTCCTTGTTTCAATTGTTCTGCACGGCGTACTTCTAAACGGATCGTTGCGTAAAATTTCAATGCGCGTCCTCCAGGCGTGATTTCTGGATTCCCAAACATCACGCCTACTTTTTCACGGATTTGGTTGATGAAAATAGCGATTGTTTTTGTTTTGTTAATCGAACCAGAGAGTTTACGCAATGCTTGAGACATCAAACGTGCTTGTAACCCGACATGTGAGTCACCCATTTCGCCGTCGATTTCTGCTCGTGGAACTAAAGCGGCAACTGAATCGACTACTACGATGTCTACAGCTCCACTTGATACTAAAGCATCAGCGATCTCCAGACCTTGTTCTCCTGTATCAGGCTGTGAAAGAAGTAGTTCATCGATATTCACACCTAATTTTTGTGCATATTGCGGATCTAACGCATGCTCAGCATCGATGAAAGCGGCAGTTCCGCCATTTTTTTGTACTTCTGCAATAGCATGTAGCGCCACTGTTGTTTTACCTGAACTTTCAGGTCCGTATACTTCGATAATACGTCCACGGGGATAACCGCCGACACCTAAAGCGACATCTAACGCAAGAGAGCCACTTGGAATTGTAGAGATTTGCTGGTCGATTTTTTCGCCCAATTTCATAATAGAGCCTTTACCATAGCTCTTTTCAATTTTTTTCAGTGCAGCATCTAAGGCTGCTTTACGATCATCTGCCAATACGATAATCCTCCTTATATTTACAAATCAGAGCAACATTTCATTATCCTTATCATATCTTTTTTAGTGAAAAAAAGCAAGAAAAAACCGAACAAATATTCGCATTTATCATTTTCTTAAAAGCTGTTTTCTCAAAAGATCAAATCCTTGCATAACCGCATTATATCTGATAGCAGCACGATCTCTGGCAAAGTGATATTTTTCCGAAACCACGCCGTCTTTAGATGAAATAGCGATCCATACTGTTCCTGCAGATTGACCTTCTAACGTGTCCGGTCCAGCCACTCCGGTGAAAGCTACACTATAATCTGTTCTTGCTATCTCACGTGCTTGAATGGCCATCTGCTCCACACATTCTTTGCTGACTGTTCCATATTCTGCTAATAGCTCCGGATCAATCTCCAGAAAACCAGCTTTTGTTTGGAGCGAGTAGGTAACGAATCCGCCTGGAAATACTTCAGATACACCAGCAATATCGCCCAATGCGGCTTGGAAGGCGCCGGCTGTCAAACTTTCCGCTGCTGTTACAGTCTGCTTGTTTTCTTTCAGTAGTTCCACTACGACTTTTGCTAGCGAATTATCATCGCCGTATCCATAAAAATATTCCCCTACTCGTTCTTGGATTTTTTCTTCTAATGCTAAAAGAGCTTGATTCCCTGCCTGAACATCATTTGTTTTCACTGTCAGTCGTAATGTCACTTCATTTGGTTTGGCATATGGTGCGATCGTTGGATTGATCTGTGTCTCAATCAGATCTTTTAGCTCAGTGACCAGTCGCGATTCACCAATCCCATAAAAGCGCAAAACTTTAGAAATTAGTTTTTCTTCAGAAGGAAAACGCTCCTCTAGTAAAGGACGTACTTGTTCCACAAACATTGGTTTCAACTCACTAGGAGGACCGGGAAGAAGGATATACGCATGTGTATCTGTTTGATAAAAAGTTCCTAAAGCAAGCCCTGTACGATTTGGTAGAGGAATCCCGCCTTCGATGATCTGGGACTGTTGCAGATTGTTTTTGGTCATTTTTCGATGGGTTGTTTCAAAATATGCCAATAATTTTTTGTATCCTTCCGTATTTTGTATGAGAGACTTACCGAGGTGAGCCGCAGTTGCTTCTTTTGTCAGGTCATCTTCTGTCGGTCCTAATCCGCCACATAAGAGTATGAGTTCACTTCTTGTTTCAGCTAGAGCAATCAACTCTTCTAAACGCTGCTGATTATCTCCTACAACTGTTTGATAATAAACTTCGATACCTAGATCAGCTAGCTGTTCTGACAAGAAAGTGGCATTCGTATTCACGACTTGTCCTAGTAAAAGTTCTGTTCCGACAGCTATTATTTCTGCTTTCATTACTTCCCGCTCCCTTATATAGTATACGCTGTATTTTTATATTTTTTTATTTAAAAAGAGGGCAAGGAGCTGTGACAAAAATCTTGTCACAGCTCCTTGTTCCAAATAAACAGTGTTCTCCTGCCAAAACCTCGGTCATAAGTCACAATATACATAAAACATGAAAAGCTGTTTTTTGAAATTATCCCTTGTGACTCAGAGTTAGACGGCAGGCTCACAACCTCTCCACTAAACGATACTTACATTGATCCTTTGAACACACCGCTGTTTTTGATGAAGTAATCCACACCTGAATAGATAGTAAAGATCAGACAAGCATAAAGCATGATTTGATCTACTGGAATACCGATCAGGCTGAATGGGATATTATTGATAAACAGCAAGATAATAGCAACCATTTGTGTAGCCGTCTTGACTTTTCCCGGCCAAGCTGCAGCCATGACTTCTCCATGTTCGACAAGTAGTAAACGCAAGCCTGTGACGGCTAATTCACGACAAACAATGATCGCTACTACCCAACCAGGGGCCTTTCCTTGGTCAACCAACATGATAAAAGCAGTCATAACTAGCATTTTATCTGCCAACGGGTCCGCAAACTTGCCAAAATTAGTGACAAGGCCTCGCGCACGGGCAATTTTTCCATCTAACCAGTCTGTGATACTAGCTAAAGCAAAAATAACTGCACCTACTAGCTGTGTGACAGCCAGTGTGCTATCTCCTACGTTAAGTTGTCCCCAATCTAAAGGTAAACCTACAACCAAAATGAAAATCGGGATCATACAAATTCTAAGTACAGTTAATTTATTTGGTAAATTCACACTATCGACTCCTTTCTTCCCTATTCTACGTGACTATCAGCGAAGTTTCCACCGATATTATTTACTTTTCCAAATGAATTTATTCAAAGGAGTATTTTTATTGAAATTGATCTTTTTGAATTAACGAAGAAGGATCGCGACACAGATTTGTCACGATCCTTCTTTTTTATACCTACAAGTAAACAGATGAGTAAACTAATTTATACGATCATTCTGCGTATTGAAGAGTAAGGTTCACATTTTTTGGACTCTGATTGTTTTCCCCTGGATTAACTGGTACGGATTCTCCATTCGCTTTGATCGTTGCATTGCTTGCTGCACCAATCGTGATGGTCGCATTTGTTGCTGTTTCCGGTAACACGGTACTCTGTGTTTCATTTGCTGCCAGTGTCCCTTGATAAACATAGGCATTGTCTACTAGCACACCTAACCATACACGATTGACAGCAGTAAATTCAAGGGTTACAGGCTTGGTAGCGTCTGTGATATTTACTGCGATGGCACTGCCAGAATCTTCTCCTGTAGCTATTGCCATTTTCTTTTCTTCACTTGATTTTGTTGTTGATTCTACTGTAGAAGACTCTTTGGTCTGCGTGCTTTGCTCTGAGGAAGAGGACTCCTCGACTGATCCTTCTACTTTAAGCGAAGAAGCTGTGTCTCCGATTATTGGATCAGCTTGACGATCTTGCCAAGTCATATAGCCCACGACAACGACAATCGCCAAAGCAACCAATCCTAATAAAATGACAGGAAGACTTGTCCAAAAGCGACTTGGATGCGATTCTTCCTGATGCATTGCTTTTCTAGAAGTACTTACTGTTTCAGGCTGCGGACGTTCAGGGACCGATCCTGTCAATTTGCTTTTCCCATCAAAAACATCGACTAAATGGTCTCCATCTTCTCCTACAGCTTCAGCGTATTGCCGAATAAATGCCCGCACGTAAAATTTACCAGGCAATTGGTCAAAATCATCATTGTCGATTGCTTCCAAATAACGTTTTTGAATTTTTGTAATCTGCTGTAATTCATCTAAAGATATTTTTTTATTCAGGCGTGCTTGCCGTAATTTTTCTCCGATGGTTTCAAAAGCCACTCGTTCATCTTCTCCAGTCTGTTTGATTCTCCGAAGCATCTGCTGTTGCAACGAAAGACGTTATGTTTGGGTGCTGTGACAAAAGTCATGTCACAGCTCCTTTTTTCCGAATAAACATTGTTCTCCTGCCAACTCCTCGGTCACAAGTCACAATATCCAATAAATATAAGAAGCTGTTTTTTGAACTTGTTCCTTGTGACTCGGAGTTAAACGGCAGGCTCACGACCTCTTTCTTAAACGGTGTTCTATCAGCTGCCCCTCGGTATTAGCTCAAAAATCGGCAAAATATGAGGAACTATTTTTCCATTTGTTTCTCTAATACTCAGGACAAAACGCTGATTTCACAACCTCTTTGATTACTTCGTTTGTTTTTATTTTAATATAAGTTGATTAAAAGAGAGCATGATTTGTTTTATTTTCTCACTAATTTTTCCAACACATTTAAGAATACCATAAAAGCTGATTTTGGAGGAGGTTCCTACTACAAGTCTAAAACGAAATTTAAGACTTTTCCTCATAAAATACTGGTTTATTTTGGTCTCATGTAAAACTCGCTGAAGGCCTCTTCACTTATAAATGCTTCCCCAGCTGCCAGTACGTCTTTCATTTGGATCGAATCGATGATTTCAGGAAGATCAAATAAAGTTCGATCGCCAAATAAACTTTGCGTAAATTGATTGGCAATATATTCGATCGAATTTAATGATTGAAAATATTGTCCAAGCATTTTCTTCTTCAGCAAATCGAGATTTGTTTCTGACACTTCCGGATCATCAGCGAATCCAAGAATGATTTCTTTGACTTTTTCTGCTGCTTTCTCTGGTTCGTCCGTATCTCCGCTGAAGTCCGCAAAGTGAAATTCACGATCCAAGCTGAATTCAAAACCAAAGCTGTCATCGATAATTCCTTGATTGTACATCGCTAGATAGTTTCGAGAAGTATTGCCTAAAATCATTTGGAACAACAGATTGATTGCTGTTTTATAGCGTAACAGTTCTGTTCCTTCTTGCGACAATGTGTCTAATCCTTTAATACCAAGTACAAATTTATCTCGTGTAATGGCTGCTTCCAATGCACTTTGTTTGATGATTTCTTTTGTGTTTTCAGGGAAATAACGTACAATTTCTTGTTTTGGAGGGAAATTTTTTGCTTCTTGGTTTTCCCGAATAAGTTTCATCAATTTCTCAGGCTCCATCTTACCAACTACAAATAAAACCATATTGCTTGGCTGATAAAACGTCCGATAGCACGTATACAAGTCTTGAGCTGTGATTTTGTCGATACTTTCAACCGTGCCCGCAATATCGATATGCAATGGGTGTGTAGGATACAAGTTATTTAGTATGCCAAAAAACATCCGCCAGTTAGGGTCGTCTTCATACATTTGGATTTCCTGACCGATGATTCCTTTTTCCTTGTTTACAGTTTCTTCTGTGAAGTAAGGTGCTTGTACAAAATCGATCAGGGTCGTCAGATTCTTTTCTACCTGATCCGTCGTAGAAAACAGATAGCTGGTTTTCGTAAAACTTGTGAAAGCATTGGCGGAAGCTCCTTGTTTCCCAAATAATTGAAAGACATCGCCATCTTCTTTTTCAAACAACTTATGTTCTAAAAAATGGGCAATTCCATCTGGAACTTTCACCTTTTCTTTTTCACCATAGGGAATAAATTCGTTATCGATCGAACCATAATTCGTACTGAACAAACCATATGTCTTGTGATAGTCATTTTTAGGCAACAAATACACGGTCAAACCGTTTGGCAGTACTTCATGATAAAGTGTTTCATTGATTTGCTCATATTCTGTTTTATTCATTTGCATTTCCTCCTGCTAAAAAGAAGATTGCCTGCAATTCGATTTGCTCAGCCACTTGTTGTATATCTTTGATTGTCACGCTTTCCATGCGTTTCAACCATTCTTCATCAGATAATTTTGTTTCTGGCAGCCAGCTGTCCAAAAAAGAAGCTTCGATTGCTGCTTGAGGAGAGTCTAGAGAAAGCAGATATTGGTTTCTCAGCATTGCTTTTGTCTGAGACAGTTCCAACTCTGTTATTTCACCATTTCGCAAACTTTCTAATTGCTCGTGAATCAGATGAAGTACTTGATTTCGGTTCTTTTCATCGATACCGGTTTGGACACTCATGAATCCTCGGAACGTATCCACGCTACTAGAGGCATAATAAGCTAGACTTTCTTTCTCTCTGACATTCATGAAAAGTTTAGAGTGAGGAAAACCGCCAAATAAACCGTTAAAGACCATTAGCGCAAAACGTTCTGGTTCATCGTAATACACATTTGTCTGATAAGCTAGGTTCAGCTTTGCTTGAACGATTGGCTCACGTACTTGTCGTTCCTTCACGATATTCACTTGAGGCTGGGTATAAAACAGATCTGGATAAACTGTTTCCCGCGACTCAAATGGTAATTGCCCAACTGCTTCAGCTGCTTTGTCCGGATCAACATCGCCGACAACAAAAATGTCGATTTGATCATTTGCCATCATTTCTTGATAGTAGGACGCTAGCGAACTAGCAGTGATCTTGTCCAGATCTTCGACTACGCCCAACCCTGGGATCTTTTGTTCCGGGCTGTTTTCAAAATAAAGTTCTTGCAAGGCATAGGAAGCAAAAGTTTGTTTATCTTCCTTCAAACTTTCCAAATATAGACGCAGATTGTTCTTTTCCAAGTCAAACGTCAACTGATCAAACTGATGATTTTTAATATTTGGATAAAATAAAACCTCTTTTAAAAAATCTACCGCTTGAGAAAAAAGGTTTGCATCATTGACATATTCACCATTCACAAAACTGATCCCTGCGTTTAGCCAATGTAAATTTCCTTTTTTTCTAACTGATAATCCAAAGCTTGCGCCATAAAGCTCTGCAAGTTGCGCACTTAACTTTGTCTGATCCGGATAATTCAAACTATTTGTTTCCAACATGCTGCTGAGAAGTGAACGTTTCGTGATGACTTCTTGTTGCAGACGCGCAGTAAAACGGATAAAAATCCGGATCGTTTTGTATTGTTTTGTTGGTAAGACATGAAGATTCACGCCTTCTGCCAATTGATACACCATATTTATATGCTCCTTTTCACAGATGATTGCCCGCTTACTCTTTTAATGGGTCAACCTGCCTTTTTTACTTATTCCTCTGCTTGAAATTTATAAGTTCAGGCAATTCGCCGTTTTTTCTAAATGATGTTACACTTTATAGTATAGCATAGATGTTTTTTATCAAAAGAAACAGACGGCTAAAAGCGTATATTGTTTTTTTATTTTTTATTTTTCGATATACTAAAGACAAATAAAAGAAGGGAGGGTCATTCATGATCAAAGAATTCAAAGAGTTCATCATGCGTGGAGATGTCTTGGATCTTGCTGTCGGCGTTGTTATTGGTAGTGCGTTTACAAGCATCGTAAACCAAGTGGTGCAAGGCTTGATCACACCACTAATAGGTTGGTTTGTCGCAATGATCACAGGTACTTCTGATTTAGAAGGAGCACTTTCAATTCTTGACTGGTCGCCGACAAAAGGCGTCACATTTGCGTTTGGTAACGTTATTAGTGCTATCATTACATTTCTGATCACTGGTTTTGTCTTATTCTTAGTTGTCAAAGCGGCAAACCGTGCGAAGAATTTACGCTCCAAAGAAGAGCAAGTGGAAGTGGAAGAAACTCCTACTGCAGAAGATTATCTTAGTGACATACGCGATCTTCTTGCCAAACAAGTGGCAGAAGACAATACACATCCAGTAGAGCAAACAAATCTTTCCGATACTTCTAAATAATAAAGAATCTAAAAAAAAAGAAAGCCGATTTTCAGTGTCGGCTTTCTTTTTTTAGATTCTTAACTTGCTACTTGTTCCTTTTTCATGTCGATATGTGGAATATCATCTTCCAAATACACATCTGAGATTGCCTTGAATCCAAACGACTCATAAAAAGCTTGTAGGTATTCTTGTGCGCCGATCACGATTGGTTTTTCTGGAAAATTTTTCTGGATCATGTTAATCGTTTCTTGAACAATCTTTCTTCCTAAACCATCTTTACGGTTGTCCTGATGAACAAGGACACGTCCAAAATGGATACTCTCCGCTTCTTCATATACTCGCGTGTAGGCAAGGATCTTCCCATCAGTATCTTGAAAAAACGTATGCCAAGCTTGTCCATCAATGTCATCAACTTCTTGATAAGGACACTGTTGTTCCACAACAAAAACTGCGATTCGTTCTTTGACGATCGCGTAAAACTCTGCTGTTGACAATTCTTCAAATTTCTTTACCTGATATTCCACTAAGCAAACGCCCCCTGCTTTTTTATTCTTAGCATACCGATTCGCACACAAAAAAGCAAACGAACCTTACGAATCTCAGGCTCGTTTGCTTTTTAAACTGCTTCAGTTAAAAATTCGATCTCAACTGTCCGAGTAAGTACATCTGAATAGCTGTAAGATACTCGTTCAAAAGAATTTTCTTCAGGATCCAAATCAACAACGAATACTGAAGGATAGGTTTCTGTTAAAACGCCGCGGCGTTCTGTTTGACGCTTTCTTCCTGTCTGAGCAACCAACATGATTGGGCTGCCGATACGACCTTCTAAATCTTTCTTGATTGAAGCTAAAGTTGTTGGCATACAGTTCACCTCTACTATCAACTATACCACATATTTTTAAAATTTTCAAGTTTACCATAAAAAAAAAAGAAATGCAATAAAAATAAATAAGAAGCTCATTAAGATTTTTCTAAATTATTCCTCATTATAAAATTTCAAGTGTTTTTTTATTTTGAGTTTTACTCTCCCGTAAGCGCTCATTACTTGCTTGTGATCCATTGCTAAACATTCAGCCATGTCTACAAAATCAACGCCTTGCATATAATAATGAAAAATTTTAGCTTCTATTTTTGAAAACTGGATTTCGCAATTTTCGATTGCTTCTTTTAATAAAAGATGCTGAATCGCTAAAGGTTCTTGCAATGTGATCTCTGCTAAAAAGTCTGGTCCTTCTGTCTCTATTTTTTGGTCGATTGAGACTTCATCTTTTTGATCACGACGCTTCAGCGCGTTCTGCTTCCTCAATAGAGAATAGATTTGATTGCTTATAATGCTTTTATAATAACTTCCAAAGCTAACACCTTTGCTTTTTTCGTAAGTTCTCAATGCCTGATATAAAGCGATCCTTGCTTCTTGTTCCCAATCCTCAGAAACATAATTTCTTAAATAATAGGTGTTTTTCAAACGTAGTAAAAGTGGAAAATATTTTTGATACAGGGCAGCAAATGCTTCTTCGTCACCATTACGTGCAGCGCGCAATAACTCCTCAGACATAAAATAATTCCTCCATAAATTCGTTTATGGAGGAATCTTATCATCAATGATTCATCGAACTGATTAGAACGATATGTTATTTATTTTTTCTCATTAAATCGTCCAATTTTTGGGACAATTTTTTTAACTGCTCTTCATTCCATGGAGAATTACGTCGGAAATCAATAAAATGCATATCTTTATTTTCTTGGGCTATTGTTTTTTCCGTTTTTTTTATCGTCTTATATAATTCATAAGCAGAAGTTCGTAATGCTCCTTGGGAAAAGATCATCCACTGTTCTGCTAAATCGCTTGTCGCCACTGTCACTTGTGTCAAACGGTCATTCAGCTGCCCAGCGATTCTCTCGATATAACTGTCAGCCGTTTCGTCTTCTTTCGTAAAAACAACATCCAACTGGTATTTCTTATAATTTTGTTGGATACCCGGAACTAATTGAGCATCGAAGACAACGATGACTTCCAGTCCTTCATATTTCGCATAATTTGATAAACGATGTAAAAGAGCTTCTCTTGCATCCGCCATTTTGTCCTGCTTTTTAAGCTGGACAAGTTCCGGCCACGAACCAATCATGTTGTAGCCGTCTACAATCAACAGCTGTTTTTTCATGGTCTTACTCCCCCTGACGTTGGGAAAAAGCCTGATACATAAGCAAACCAGCAGCAACACTGGCATTTAAGCTCTGGACGTGCCCGGTCATCGGGATCGTCAGCAATTCATCCATTTCTTTTTTCAATCCTGGACTCATTCCTTTGCCTTCATTACCAATGACTAAAGCAATTGATCCTTTGGCATTCCATTTTTGGAAGTTTGTGCCAGTCATATCTGTGCCAAATACCCAAAATCCTGTTTCTTTGAGCTGTTGCACAGCTTGTACCAAATTCGTCACGCGTGCAACAGGGACATGTTCGACTGCCCCAGTGGAAGTCTTTGTTACGATAGGTGTGATTCCAACTGCTCGGTGTTTTGGTATGATCACACCATCGACGCCACTTGCGTCTGCTGTCCGTAAAATCGACCCAAAATTGTGTGGATCTTCGATGCTATCCAAAATCAAAAAGAAGGGGTCTTCTTTTTTCTCTTTTGTTCGTTCAATCAGTTGGTCAAGGGATAAATATTCATAAGGTGTAATCGCAAGAACGACTCCTTGATGCACGCCGTGATCGCTCAAAGTTTCTAATTTTTGTTTAGGAACCCATTTGACTGGCACAGCTTGTTCACGTGCGATTTCTTTCAGTTCTTCTACTTTTTCTCCTCGTGAATCTTCTTGAAGAAAGAGTTTATTCCCTCGCCCTTGTTGTAGCGCTTCTACTGCGGCATGGTGCCCAAAGACGAAATTATCTTCTAATGCTTCTTCATTTTGATCAGAAACTGACTGATTTCGTCCAGTTTGCTTTTTATTTGAATATCTATTTTGTTTTTTGTCTTCAAATCCACGTTTCGATTGATGTTTGTTTGTTCTTTCTTTACCCATTTTTTTCACCAACTTTCTGAATACACCAGCGGATCAATTCTTCCATCCGCTCGGTTTGTTTTGTCAAATGCAGATAGCCCATGAGCGCTTCGAACCCTGTTGCGACCCGATACGTCGTAACGTCAGCATTTTTTGCGCTCGTATGGCTTTTAGCATTTCTTCCTCTGCGATAATAAAGTTCTTCTTCTTCTGTCAAAAGATGTTCTTCCAGCATTTGCTGAATCAAAAAGGCTTGTGCATTCGCAGAAACATAATTCGTTGCCGCACGATGCAGCTTATTGGGTTTTGTTTCTCCTTGATCAATCAGGTGGTCACGAACATAGATTTCGTAAATCGCATCTCCAACATAAGCCAAGGCTAAACCGTTCAATTGTGTGTAATCTCTCATGCTTCTCTTCTCCATCGGGTTCCTTGCGGTGTATCTTCTAATAAGATCCCTTTTTCTTTCAACAAATCACGAATTTCGTCGCTTCGGGCAAAATCACGATTGCTTCTTGCTTGATTTCGTTCTTCGATCAATTGTTCAATCTCTTCATCTAATAACTCTTCTGCTGTAAATAAAATACCGAAGATCGAAAGCCATTGCGAGAATAAAGCTTCTCCTTGTGCCAAGACAGCGGCAGAAACTTTCGGCTGGTCTAGATAAGTGTTCAGCCACTTAGCAAGCTCATAGACCACTGTGATCCCATTTGCTGCATTAAAATCATCGTCCATTTCTTCGATGAATCGCTGTTCTAAATTTTCTAACAAAGCGATTTTATCCGCATCATCTGCCAAATTCTCTGAGGCAGTTTCTTGGCGGAATTTCAAATTGTCAAACGTATTCTTCAGTCGTTGTAAATTGGTGGCTGCTTCTTTCATCGTCGTTTCACTGTAGCGGATCGGACGACGGTATTGTGTGGTCGCCATGAAGAAACGCAAGACTTGTGGATCAACGTTTTTGATCATTTCATGTACAGTGATGAAATTCCCTAGAGATTTACTCATTTTTTCATCGTCTTCGCCAATCGTTACATAGCCATTGTGCATCCAGTAATTAGCGAATTTTTTCCCTGTTTTCGCTTCACTTTGTGCGATTTCATTTTCATGATGAGGAAATTCTAAATCTTGCCCGCCACCATGGATATCGATCGTTTCTCCTAAATGTTTTGTTGCCATGACGGAACATTCGATGTGCCAACCGGGACGTCCTTTGCCCCATGGTGAATCCCAAGAAATCTCGCCAGGTTTTGCTTGTTTCCATAAAGCGAAATCTAATGGATCTTCTTTTTGCTGCTGTTCTTCCCCTGTACGCTGACTTGCTCCGACTTCCAGTTCATCGATGGATTGGTCACTTAATTTACCATAATTTTCAAATTTACGGGTACGGTAATACACATCACCTGAAGATTCATAAGCATAGCCTTTTTCAACCAACACTTGAATAAATGCTAAAATATCTGGCATATGGTCCATGACTCTTGGATGCAGTGTAGCAGGCTCGACATTCAACGCTTTCGTATCTTCTTCAAATGCTCGGATGAAACGATCGGCAACTTCTGGTGCTGTAATACCTAATTCGTTTGCTGTACGGATGATTTTATCGTCTACATCCGTGAAATTCGATACGAAATCGACTTTATAGCCTCGATATTCAAAATAGCGTCGAATTGTATCGAAAGCAATGGTGCTACGAGCATTTCCGATATGGATATAATTATACACAGTCGGTCCGCAGACATACATACCGACATGTCCCTTTTGTATAGGGATGAATTCTTCTTTTTTTCTGGTCAATGTATTGTAGATTTTTATCATTCTGATCTCCTCACTTTTTCTCCTTTGATTCGAACGACTTTTGCTGGTACTCCCACAGCTGTAGCGTCGTCTGGAATGTCTTTTAACACAACGGCACCTGCACCGATTTTTGCGTTTTTTCCGATCGTTACCGGTCCTAATATCTGCGCATTCGCAGAGAGCATGGCTCCTTGTTTAACAGTTGGGTGTCTTTTACCCGTTTCTTTTCCTGTGCCGCCTAATGTTACGCCATGGAATAAAATCACATCGTCCTCGATTTCTGCGGTTTCGCCAATGACGATTCCCATTCCATGGTCGATGAACACGCCAGTTCCAATCGTTGCTCCTGGATGGATCTCAACACCAGTTAGGAAACGCCAGAATTGAGCATTGATCTTCGCCAACAAAAAGAGCCGGTGCTGATATAAAAAATGAGAGAAACGATGCCAAAACAAGGCATGAAAACCAGGGTATGTCAAAACGATCTCAGCTGTCGAACGTGCAGCCGGATCGTTTCTCTTTGCTGCATCAATCGCTCGGGTAAACCAACTCATGACTTTCCACTCCTTTCGTAAGAATTTTATGTAGGAAATCATCTTCTTATAAAGAAAAGAAGCGCCTTTTAAATAAGTTTCCTTATCAAAAGACGCTTTCCGCGTGGTTCCACTTTTCTTCATAATCAATGATTATCTCTGACAGCTAACGCCTGTTATACGTTCTTGGCTACTTCGTTTCCTGTAAAACAGTTTTTCCTGTTTTCTGTGTTTCGCCAAGACCACTCCCAGAGGCATTTCGGCAACCATTCATTGATACCTTGCACCACCCGGTATCTCTCTTGTAATGATCAGCTGCTTACTTTTTTCTGTTCATCGTGTTTAGTTCAGTACTTGATTTAAATGTGCTAATGATTTTTCACGACCAAGCAATTCGATCGTTTCAGGCAATTCTGGACCATGCATTTGTCCTGATACAGCTACACGGATTGGCATGAAAAGATTTTTTCCTTTTACGCCAGTTTCTTTTTGAACAGCTTTGATGGCAGCTTTGACAGTTGGAGCATCTACTACTTCCATTTGTTCTAGCTGTGCTTTGAATGCGTGGAGAACAGTAGGAACTGTTTCACCAGCAAGTACTTCTTTTGCTGCTTCATTCAATACAGGATGTTCATTGAAAAATAGCGTAGACAGATCAACGATTTCTGCAGCATAGCTCATTTGAGGTTGATACAGGCTAACGATCTTCTTCACCCATTCGATTGTCTTTTCATCTGGGTTTTCTGCTACACGTCCATCAGCGATTAGATAAGGCAGACACATGTCAGTAAATGCATCTAGATCCATTGCTTTGATGTAATGGTTGTTTACCCATTGCAGTTTTTTCGCATCGAAAGCTGCGGGTGATTTACTTAGGCGTTTTGGATCGAACATTTTGATCAATTCTTGGTGTTCGAAGATTTCGTCTTCGCCCACAGGTGACCAGCCCAATAATGCAATAAAGTTGAACATTGCATCTGGTAGATAGCCTAATTCGCGATATTGTTCGATAAATTGCAAGATTGATTCGTCACGTTTGCTTAGTTTTTTACCTGTTTCACTGTTGATGATCAATGTCATATGTCCGAAGGTTGGTGGTGTCCAGCCAAATGCTTCATAGATCATCAGTTGTTTTGGTGTATTGGCAATATGGTCATCTCCACGTAAAACGTGAGTGATTTTCATCAAATGATCATCGACCGCAACAGCAAAATTATAAGTTGGCATACCATCGCGTTTTTGGATGACAAAGTCGCCACCGATATTATCGGATTCGAACGAAATAGCGCCTTTCACCATATCTGTAAATGCGTATTCTGTATTGCGAGGCACACGGAAACGTACAACAGATTCTAGACCTTGTGCTTCTTTTTCTGCTTGTTCTTCAGGTGTCAAGTTCGCACATGTTCCTGCGTAATGAGGCATTTCTCCTCTTGCGCGTTGTGCTTCCCGTTCTGCTTCTAATTCTTCTTCTGTGCAATAGCATTTGTATGCTCGATTGCTAGCAAGCAGCTGATCAATCAGCGGTTGATAGATTTCTTTACGTTCAGATTGACGGTAAGGGCCGTATTCTCCAGGATTTTCAGGAGATTCATCCCAATCCATTCCCAACCAAGCAAGGTTTTCCAACTGGCTTTTTTCGCCATCTTCGATATTACGTTTTTGGTCAGTATCCTCAATACGAATAATAAAGTCTCCATCATTGTGGCGGGCAAACAAATAATTGAATAATGCAGTTCTTGCATTTCCAATATGCAGGTGCCCAGTTGGACTTGGTGCATAGCGTACGCGTACTTTCGTCATTTTCTTCCTCTTCTTTCAAACTAGACTTTGACTAACAGCAAAAATTCCGTCAGTTACGGCTTCTCAAATATTATTTATTTAAAGCCACTCAGCACAAATTTTACCTTTTCTAAGGTAAATAGTAAAGCCAACTGGTTGAATTTCCTTACCAGTTGGCTGAATTTCTTTTTTATTTTGATTGTTTAGTCTTTTTCTCTGTCTCTTTTTTATTGTCGATTCCTCGTCCTGCATGTGCAGGTTTAGCAAAGATCATGCGTCCAGCAGCTGTTTGGAGGGCACTTGTTACAACGACTTCGATACGTTCATTCATGTAATGCTGTCCATCTTCTACGACAACCATCGTGCCGTCATCAAGGTAGGCTACTCCTTGTTGGCGTTCTGTCCCGGCTTTTACTACTAGAACATTCATTGTTTCACCAGGGATGACGACTGGTTTTACGGCATTTGCCAACGCATTGATATTAAGAACAGGTACATTTTGGAATTCAGAGACTTTATTCAAGTTATAGTCATTGGTTACAATGACACCGTCTAAAAGCTTAGCCAATTTGATCAATTTGCTGTCTACTTCACTGATATCTTCAAAGTCTCCATCGTACATTTCGACAGATATACCCTCTTCTTTTTGCAAGGCATTTAGGATATCTAATCCGCGACGACCACGCACACGTTTCAAACTATCCCCTGAGTCCGCGATGTATTGTAGTTCGTAAAGAACAAAATTAGGGATCATCAAGGTTCCTTCTAAGAATCCAGTCTTTGTAATATCATAAATCCGACCGTCAATGATCACGCTTGTATCCAAGATTTTATATTTATGGAAATTTTCTCCTGATTTTCGTTCTAACAGTTGACTCTCAACTTGACTAGCTGTTTCTTGCTCGATTTTTTTGCTTCGTGAACCAAAAACTTTCTTCCATTCTTCGATTCGTGTCGTTCCCATTCTCAACCCCAGATAACCTAAGATGATCATCAGTAAAATCGGCAATACACTATTGACGAATGGAATTTCCATATTGTAAAGAGGGGTCGAGATCACAACACCTAAAGTCAATCCGATGATCGCACCGATCGCACCGAAGAGAAGATAAGTCAAGCTGACCTCACTTAGTTTTTGTTCTACTTGTTTGATAATAGCTGAGATATGTTTGGCCAACAGCAAAGATAATAAAAAGAAAATAAGTGCGCCTAACAGGCTGTTGGTAAATGTATTATTCAGCCATCCGTTTGACTGTTGACCGATTGCCTGCCAAGCTGAGGGTAAAAATGAAATACCCAAGCTTGCGCCGACAATGATCATCAGCAAAGTAATGACACGTTTTTGCATCGTTTTTCCTCCGTTTCGACAATCATTTATTAGTTAGCGGAACACACGCTTCAACGTTTCAGCCAAAGTTGCTACTCCAACTATCTCGATTCCTTTTGGCGCTTCCCAGTTACCTAAGTTGTTTTTAGGTAGGTATACTTTTGTGAAGCCGAGTTTTTGGACTTCTTTGACTCGTTGTTCAATATGACTGACACGTCTGATTTCTCCAGTCAGTCCAATTTCACCGATGAAACATTCCGTTGGCTGTGTTCCTTTTTCTTTATAGCTTGAAGCAATACTGACAGCGATAGCTAAATCAATCGCTGGTTCATTTAATTTTACCCCACCTGCAGCTTTTAAGTAAGCATCTTGATTCTGAAGAAGCAACCCAGCTCTTTTTTCCAGCACTGCCATGATCAGAGATACCCGATTGAAATCAAGACCTGTTGTTGTTCGTTTGGCATTTCCGAACATAGTAGGTGTGACTAATGCTTGGATCTCTACCAAAATTGGACGTGTCCCTTCCATTGCCACAACGATAGCAGAGCCAGTTGCACCGTCTAGGCGTTCTTCTAAGAAAATCTGTGAAGGATTAGCGACTTCTTCCAATCCATGCTCATGCATTTCAAAAATCCCAATCTCATTCGTTGAGCCAAATCGGTTTTTTACTGCTCGCAAAATCCGAAAACTATGATGTTGTTCACCTTCAAAATATAACACCGTATCCACCATATGTTCTAACATTCTTGGGCCGGCGATCGAGCCTTCTTTGGTAACATGACCGACGATAAAAATGGCTATCCCATTTGTTTTAGCGATTTTGAGTAGTTCTGCAGTGGTTTCTCTTACTTGGCTGACACTTCCTGCCACACTTGTGATGTCTGGCTGCGTCATCGTTTGGATGGAATCAATGATAACATAATCAGGGGAGATATGTTCGATGGCACGACTGATTTCGTTCATATCTGTTTCAGCGTATAGATAAAATTCTGTGTTGATACTTCCGAGGCGTTCCGCGCGTAATTTTATCTGCTCTGCGCTTTCTTCGCCGGATACATATAAGACTTTTCCGCCTATGGCTGCTAATTGCTGAGAAACTTGTAACAGCAAAGTGGATTTCCCGATACCTGGATCGCCACCAATCAAGACCATAGACCCTGGCACCACACCTCCGCCTAACACACGGTTCAGTTCTTCTAATTTTGTTTTGATTCGAGGTTCTTTTTTAGGGACGACGTCTGCGATTTTTGTTGGTTTTGCTTTTTCTCCTGTCAAACTTGTCCGAGTTCTGCGGTCCGTTGTATCTTGTTCGATTTCTTCGACCATCGTATTCCATTTTCCGCAATTTGGGCAGCGTCCCAAGAACTTAGGCGACACATACCCGCAATTTTGGCAAACAAATTGTACTTTTGATTTTTTTGCCATTGTACCGCCTCCTTTTATCCTAATCATGAGACATTAAATCAAGCTTAAGTATCTTTAACGTTTTATTTACTGGAAGAACCAAATCCGCCTTGACGTTGAGCAGTCGTTTGATCTTGATCTGCTTTTAAAAACGGCAAAAAGATCCCTTGGCCGATACGCTCGCCTTTTTTGATCACTACATCCTTGAAACCAAAGTTGGTGAATTGGAACATAATATGGCCTTCATTTGCCTCATTATTGTAATAATCACTGTCAATCACACCTACTCCGTTTGTCAACACTAAAAACCGCTTCAACGGATTGCTTGAACGGTTAGCAAGCTGCAAAAATTCATCTTCTCCCATGTAAGCTTTGATTCCAGTAGGCACGAGGGTTGGTTTCAATTGTTTTTCATTTTCTGATACATCTTTTTTCAATCCATCTGCGACTGTTTCCAACCCCTTTTTCCAGCCTGCTTTCCAGATACTTGGAATCACGACCTCTTCTGCTGCTTCAAAATCATAGCCAGCAGCATGATGTGTAGCGCGCTGCGGTAGATTGATATTTTGATCTTTATATTTAGAAATAACTTCAAATCCTCTTTTTCTCACCGGTTTTCCTCCCTAAATAAACTACTCCTATTCTAACATATCCGAGGCTGTAAAAGACTTTCTTTACAAATTCTTCAAGAAATTCTGCTATCTTAAAGTAAACCATTAATTCGTTCTTTTTCCAAACGACTGCAAGTTGTACAAAAAAACTATTTTTTACATGACTTTACTCGTCAAAACAAGTAGAATAGAACGAAATTAATGAGTGGATATTTGATTGAGGTGTCACATGCGTAAAGAAATTAAAAATGCAAAACGAATTATTGTCAAAGTAGGAACAAGTACATTGATTTATCCCAATGGAAATATCAATCTTGCAGCAATCGATCAGTTAGCTTTTGTCCTTTCTGATCTTAGAAATCGGGGAAAGGAAGTGATCTTAGTCTCATCAGGAGCTGTAGGCGTTGGTATGCATAAATTACATTTGTCAGAACGTCCGACTTTGATCCCTGAACAGCAAGCTGCGGCGGCTGTTGGTCAAGCCGAACTGATGAATATCTATAATCAAAGATTCAGTGTATATAATCAACAGACGGCACAAATCCTCGTGACAAGAGACGTGGTAGATTATCCTGAAAGTCGTAAAAATGTGAGGAATACGTTGGAACAGCTTTTGATTATGGACACGATCCCTATCGTGAACGAAAACGATACTGTAGCAGTGGATGAATTAGATCATCTGACAAAATTTGGCGATAATGATCAGCTGTCAGCCATCATGGCAAAACTTGTCGCGGCAGACCTTTTGATCGTCCTTTCTGATATCGACGGTTTTTATTCAGATAATCCGACTACAAATCCCGAGGCTCAGATGTATCGCTATATCGATAAAATCGATGAAAAGATTCTGGCACAAGCAGGTGGTGCTGGTAGCACATTTGGAACAGGCGGTATGCAGAGTAAATTAAAAGCCGCTTCTAGGATATTTGAAGCAAACAGCGCAATGATTTTAGCAAATGGAAAAAATCCGGCAATTATTTTTGATATTCTTGCAGGAAAAGAAATAGGTACTTTATTTAAGGAGGACTTGAAATGACTGACTTGATGCAATTAGGACAACAGGCAAAAAATAGCGCGCAACAACTAGCACTTATGCCTACAAACCGCAAAAATGAGCTACTTGTTCAAATGGCACAAACCATCAAAAAGAATCAACAAGCGATCATTGAAGCAAATCATAAAGACTTAGAAAAAGCAGTCGAAAACAATATCAGTGAAACGATGCAAGACCGCTTGCAGCTGACACCTGAGCGAATCAATGCCATGGCTACAGAGATCGAAAAAATTGCTTCGTTAGACGATCCTATTGGAAAAGTAGATGAGATGTGGACGAACACCGACGGATTAAGAATCGGCAAAAAGCGCGTGCCACTAGGCGTGATCGGCATCATTTACGAATCTCGTCCAAATGTCACGACAGATGCAGCTAGTCTAGCATTCAAATCAGGGAATGCCGTTATCCTTCGCGGTGGCAAAGAAGCATTCTTCTCGAATCAATTATTAGTCCAATTATTGCAGCAAGTACTGGTCAGTGCTGGCGAATCTCCTTATGCTATCCAGTTTGTCGATGATACTTCTCATGAAACTGCAGGACAGTTGATGCGATTGACAGAATACTTAGATGTGCTGATTCCTCGAGGCGGAGCAAAATTAATCCAACGAGTCAAAGAACAGGCAACGGTACCTATCATTGAAACAGGTACAGGAAATAATCACGTATATATCGATAAAGAAGCACAGTTATCTATGGCAGTGAACATCATCGTCAATGCAAAAGCTTCCCGTCCATCTGTCTGTAACGCGGCAGAAACATTGCTGATCCATTCTGAGATCGCACCTTTTTTCTTGCCAGCTATTGAAAAAGAACTGGTAGAACACGGGGTCTCTTTACGTGCGGATGCTCGTGCGTTAGAATATCTAGAGACGGCTGCTTTAGCAGAAGACACAGATTGGGATACTGAATATCTAGATTATATCCTTGCTGTCAAAGTGGTCGATTCTTTGGATGAAGCAATTGCACATATCAATCAGCATAATACTAAACATTCAGAAACGATCGTGACAGATAGTTATGCGGCTAGTCAACGTTTCTTAAATGAAGTGGACGCGGCGGCTGTCTATGTCAATGCCTCCACTCGTTTTACAGACGGATCGGTATTTGGTTTTGGTGCAGAGATCGGTATCTCTACTCAAAAATTGCATGCCCGTGGTCCAATGGGGTTAAATGAATTAACTTCCACAAAATATATCATTTATGGCGATGGACAAATCCGCGAATAATGTTTCGTGTGAAACATTATTCCCGCCTTTTGCCTTTTTTCTGTAAAGGTTCTATCCAACTAGAAAGGTGTCAATATGTTTGAAATTTTAATGATTTTTTTTATTTACCTTATTTCTCTGAATATCGCTGCTTTTCTGGGAGTCGGTATTTTATCCCTTTTCTTTCAATTCAAAAAACGAAGCATAGGGAGTCAACGGGAAAAATGGTCGCAGTATTTTGACAAAATCGGGCCAAAAGGGCTGGTTACACGCTTGCACATTAGTTACATGGTTGCATTATGCTTATTAGCGACAATCAATTACTATTCTTTTTTCGATCATTCAATCGCTTATACGATTACGCTACTGATTGCTGGGATTTTTCACTTATCTTATAAATATCAGCTGAATAAAAACCACTTGAATCGGACTTTCCGCTAAAAAATATCCGTACGATAAGTAGAGTGCCTTGAAAATCGACAAAAACTGCCGAACTTTTTAGAGCGTGGGACAAAAGTAAAGAAAAACTTTTGTCCCACGCTCTAAACATGTATAAACGGCGGGAGCAGAAGCAACTCCTTCGGAAATAAGCTGAAATTCACAAAAATTTGAAAAGCAATTTTCGTGAATTTCTTCTTATTTCTTGGAGTTAAACGCTTCTGTCCCAGCCTCTTCCCATATAAACGGTGTTCGCCTACCAGCTGCCTGGTAAATCTGTTTCCTCTTCGTTAAGAAGCGAAAATCCGTCAAATGTTTCGCCATCATAATAACGAAGCAGCTCATCCATGGACAAGTTCATCGTTTTTTCTTTTTCTTCTTCCGCTGATTCAGCCAGTAGCTGTTCCCGATACACCTGATACATACCAGCTATTTTTTGCTGCATCGCTTTTCTAGTTTCACCTTCCGCATTGATTATTGGCAATTCTTTGATATAGCCACGATAAATCAACCGATCATCTGAAAATTCAATGGGTAATTCAACGAGTGTCAACCCGACTTCCTGAAAATATTCTTCCAGCATCTATTATCCCCCCATTCTTTTTCTTAAATGAATTTTAGCTTACCTACTGAAAATTTTCCAGTTTCATTATTTTGAGAAAAAAAGGGAATGTGACAAAAATCGTGTCACATCCCCTTTTTCCGAATAAATGGTGTTCTTCTGCCAACTCCTCAATCATAAGTCACAATATTCAACAAACATGAGAAACTGTTTTTTGAAATTGTTCCTTGTGATTCAGAGTTAAACGACAGTCTCACAACCTCTTGGTAAACGGCGTTCAATCAGCTGACCCTCGGTATTAGCTCAAAAAACGGTAAAATATGAGAAGCTATTTTTGTTTGGCTGTTCTTATGACTTGATGCAGGACAGCTTTTTCACAACCTCTGATTTCTTATTCTTCTTCATTTGTAGCAAAATAATTACGGTGATAAATGATACAACATACACTGATAAGAACAATGGCACCTGCAAAATAAAACGCATAGCTTTCACCAATATGTTCACCAATCACACCTGCAATAAATGGTGCTAAAGCTCCACCGAAAAAGCGGACAAAACTATAGCTGGAAGAAGCAACATTTCGTTGCAGACCTGGTATTTCCATAGCAATCGTCGTCAACAGTGTATTGATAATTCCTTGGAAAAATCCTGCTAACACAATGCTGATCGGTACAAGGACTGGCATAGAAGTTCCAGCTCCTAATAACAGCAAACAAATAATGAATAAGACAAATGCAGCTAAAATCGTCCGATAAGTCGTAAACTTCCGCTCAAGAGCCGGTGCAACGAAAATCGAAGCAATAGCCAGAAGCACACCCCAGCCAAAAAATACAAAACCGACTTCTAATTCAGAATAGCCAATCAATAAAAATGGCGCATACGCAAGTAAAGTAAAGAATCCGAAATTATATAACAATGCGATTAGTCCAACTGAACGAAGTTTATGATTGCTTAACGCTTTGACACCTTCCCAAAGGCCTACTTTTCTCTTTGGTTTCTCAGTTTCAGGTAAAAGTACCGCTAGGGCTATAAAACCGCAAAACATCAAAAATGCTACCCCAAAAAATGGATAACGCCATGAACCACTGCCCAAGACCCCACCGACTAGAGGACCAACAGCCATTCCGCAGCCAAGTGCTGCTTCATACATCATGATTGCTTTTTCTGTGTTACCAACTAAAATACTGACGATCGTTGCTAAAGCAGTAGAGACAAATAAAGCATTCCCGACACCCCAGCCGGCACGTAACCCAATCAGCATTCCGATATTCCCAGATAATCCGCCAAGACCAGCGAATACAACGATGATAAACAATCCTGTCATCAATGTTTTTTTCAAACCGATCCGACTAGATAAGAAACCTGTAAATAGCATCACCACACCAGTGACTAACATATAACTAGTAAATAACAGGGTCGTTTCAGCTGGCGTAGCGTTTAACTGTGCAGCAATCGTTTTTAAGATTGGGTCTACTAGACCCAATCCCATAAAAGCGATCATACAGGTAGCTGCTACAACTAGCGCTGAACTTTTCCCCTTTGTTTCTTCATTTGTTTGTTCTTGTATATCTATTTGATTCTCCAATATTTCCATCCCTTTCTCTCTATTAGCATCATACATGATTTATTTTACATGTCAATATGCACATGTAAAACGTGGAAACTTTACTGTGATATAATAAAGAAAATAAGACGAGAGGTAGGATTTTTATGAATACTTTAGCCTATATATTATTATGCGTGCTTTTATCCAAACCACGTTCTGGGTATGAATTGAAGCAGCTGATCACAATTTTTTGGGAAGCCCATCACAGTCAGATCTATACAACGCTTGCCAAGTTAGACCAGCAGGGTTATGTGACCGTTTTGGACAAAGACGAGCACTCTCAAAAAAAGATCTACCACTTGACTGATGAAGGACGTGCTCTTGTAGAGGAATGGATCAAAGAGGAAACTCCCGCTCCTACGCAAAAAGATGAATTTCTAGCAAAAATCTATGCTTTTTCGACGCTCGATAAAACAACAGCTACTGGACTGCTATTCACTAGAGAACAACAGCTGAACAAAATCATGCAAAAAAATCAAAAAAAATTGAATGACCTCTCGCTAGACAAGAAACAAGAATTTGGACGTTACGTTGTAATCCAGCGCCGAATCATGCTTTGTCAGCAGGAACTCCAATGGTGTCAGCAAGTAAGAGAACAAATGCAGCAGTTTTTTGAGTAAGGGATAAACAGAACCTTTCTAGAAATATCTATTGAAGAGCAAATTATCTTCAATAAAAGAGCAATACAGTTGGAAAAGAAAAAGCGATCCGAACGACAGGCCAAAACCTATCGTTCGGATCACTATTTTTCTAGAACTGCATTCAAGAGACTATGACAAAAAGCATGCCAAGGCCTTTTTTCAATAACAGTGTTCCATCATTCATTACTTTGAATTGCTTTTAGCACACTTCTTGAAAGCGGGCCAACGATGATCAACTGCAACGGTAAAGCGGCAATCACATTCATTTTCCAAGCATTCATATAAGCAGAGAATAATTGATCAGGTATTCCTTGTTCCATGATCACACCGAATAAAGACATACATGTCACCATTCCTAAAACCATCAAGCATGAAATAGTTAAGATCATTTGGACCTTGCTTTCTGGATTTACTGGTAGTTTAAAGGCAATTTTTTTCGCCAGCACACCGATGATGAAGACATCCAAAATGAAAGCCACCACGAATCCAGGCACTAGACCAATCAACAAACTTGATAAATGAAGATCTTGATGCAGCCATAAATTATACGCGCTCATCCCCAAGACCATCAAAAAACACATCATTGTTGTAAAAATTATTCCTTCTTTTTTATTTGTAGGCAATCTGTACCACTCCTTTAAATTTGTCACGAAAATCATCGTAGCACATTTAAAAATTTCTCGTAAGTACTTTTTTTATTTTCTGCCCTTTTATTTCATAAACTTCATCAGCCGTACGCTCGACAAAGTAAGAATCATGAGAAGTAAACAAAATCGTTCCCGGATATATTTGCATTAGCTTCTCTAAAGCTTCGATCGTTGCCATATCAATAAAATTAGTCGGTTCATCTAACAGCAACACATTACTTGGCTTAGTAAAAAGCAAAGCAATCGTTAGACAGGTCGCTTCTCCCCCACTTAATGTACATAACGGTTTCGTCAGAGTTTCCTGAGCAACCCCTAAGTGATTCAGCAAACTACGGACAAGCGATTCTGAAAACTCTGTTTGTCTCATGACAAAACGAATGATGGATTCTTCAGATGTCATTTGATAACCCTTTTGCTGATATACTTGAAAGCTTACTTTCGGAGAGAGAAGGATTCCTTCTCCTTGTTTGCGGATATGTTCTAATAAGGTTGTCTTACCTGAACCATTTTCACCGACAATCGCGATTTTTTTACCTAAAGAAAACTGAAAATCACCATTTACCAGTAATGTTCTCCCACTTCTTTCCAGTTGGACATTTTGTCCCATGATGGGATAGCGGCTGTGGAGTTCAAGAGATTTTGGTACTGGAAAACGGATTTGTTTCATCTGCTGCGGCTTGGTTGTTTCTCCTATTTTTTGGAGTTTTCTCTCTAATGTTTTCGCATTCTTTTGGATGGCTTTTTGTACACTGTCTTTTTGTTTAGAGGAAGACTACCGATCCGGTCTGATTTGTTGCTTTTTCTTTTTACTGGACACTTTTTCCAACTTTTCCGCTTGTTTTTTCTTTTCTTGGATCGATTTTTCCAATCGTTTTTTCTCTTTCATGATCGACTCTGCTTCTCGTAGCTGAGTCTTTTTCTCCAATTCCTTTTGAGTGAGATAGGCACTATAATTCCCCGAAAACTCTCGGATTTCTCCGTCTTTTACTTCCCAGATTTTCGTTGCCAGCTCATCTAGAAAATAGCGATCATGACTAACAAAAACCAGCGTACCATAATAATAACGAAGCTCTTCAATCAGTCGTTCAATACTTTTTCTATCTAGATGGGTTGTTGGCTCGTCTAGAAGCATCCCTTGTTCATAAGAAGAAAGAAGACGTATCAACTCGATCTTTCGTTCTTCCCCTCCGCTCCATTTCCGCTCTGAAGTTTCTTCCAGTCTTAACTGGAAATGACTGGCTAATTCCAAATTTAGGTCCTTTGCTTCAGCGAGATAGGTTAATTGAGGCAGGTAGTTGAAGGTGATCTCTGTTTGGATTTTCCCATGATCGGGAAAAAGTTCACCGGCTATTAGTTTGAGCAAAGTCGATTTACCGACACCATTTTCTCCTATGATCCCTATACGATCTTGCTGATAGACACGAAGAGAATCAATAGATAGTTCTAGCTGGTTGCCAAAGCTGACTTGTAGATTTGTTATATTTACTGCTAAATTTTCCATATGTTTTACACTCCTATTTCATGTAAAACAACAATTATCGATACTAAAAAAGAGCAGAAAAATCTGTTTGCAAAAAAACTGCATCACATCTTTTCCTACTCTGAACGAAATAACTATGACTAAATCACCAAATCTGTCATAGCTTTCACCTATTCTACTGTCGTTCGAAAAAATGGACATACTCCATCCATGAAATTGTTGTTTATACATGTCTTTTGAATTTATTTAGTTGTTATTCAAAAGTTCAAAACGTAATTTCATCGATGCAGTCATTTTTCCGACCTCCTTTTTTATTAGGTTACCACACACGATTCAAAAAAAGCAATAGCTACTGAATAGTAACTGAAAACATTTTATTTGAACGTAGTGATCTTTTCTGGTGCTAAACGAACAGACTCGTAACCTTCTTCTACCGCTTTTCCTATTGATAAAATAATAACTGGAACATAGCGGTCTTTATCCAAACCAAATGCCTCTGCCAACTGATCTGCTTCGAATCCACCAATTGGATTTGTTTCATAGCCATGATCACGCGCAACTAACATGAATTGCATAGCCGCTAAGCTAGAATCGACTTTGACTACATCGTTCATTTCTTCTCTTGAAAAACTCTTGTAATAAGGAATGATCGCAGCTAATTGTTGATCTCTGACTTCTTTTGGCATCTTCCCTGATTCGTAAGCTTGGTTATAGATTTCTTCGCCATATTCGTAACATTGCATATCGCCAAAAATCATGACCATTGCAGAAGAAGTATCATTTTGTCTCGTATTGAAACGGATCAAAGGACGCAAGATTTCTTTTGCTTCCTCGCTTTCAGCGACCACAAAGCGCCATGGTTGCATATTGACAGAAGAAGGAGCAGTCGTCGCTTCTTTGATCATTTCCAGCATTTCTTCGTGTGGGATTTTGTATGTTTCATCATATACGCGAACGGATCTTCTACCAGTCATAATTGTTGAAAAATCATTTTTTTGTTCCATTATTATTAACCTCTTTCGTTTCTGTTGTTATATTGCAAAGTTGGGTATTCAATTTATCTAAAAGTGTTAGAAATTGTTTCATTTCTACATCGCTGAAAGCCGGGGATAGCACGGAACCTGTATCTTTATGGTCCATTTCACAATGCTCGATTTTCTGCTGAGCTTTTTCTGTTAGCGCTACATACACTTCCCGGTTGTTCTGAGGATTTCTCTGACGCGAAACATAGCCATTTGCTTCCAATACCTTCAGATGACGAGTAACTGCTCCTTGATCAATCTGCAACTTTTCTTGCAAACTGCTTTGCAGCAATGGATTTTCTTCTTTCAGTCTCATCATGATCTCGTATCTAGTAAGACTTATACCGATATTTTCCTCAAAGATCTGGACGATTTTTTGATCGGCTAATTTGATTTGATATAAAAGGTGGCTAATCTCTTCTAAAGACATAATTTCCTCCTCTCTGATAATTGACTAGTCAACGATTGACTTGTCAATGATAGAATAAAAAAAGAAAAAAGTCAAAGAATCAGCTGTGTAATAAAAAAAAACGCTCTCAATAGAAAAGTATAGAGAAAAGAAATTTTTTGTAGAATGAACGGAAAAAATGATAAAGAAAGCACAACGCTAAAACCAAGATTATTGATTCCTATCAAACTATAGAAGATAGCTCTTCTGCAGTAGAAAATTTTACACCGCCAAAAATTTCCGAAATCGCCTTTTGCAAGAATCCCGTCGAATATTAGAAATTGGATCAGTATGCTTAAACGGTAATAAAAAAGTTATGACAAGATGTTGTCACAACCTTTTTTGAGTAAACGGTGTTCAAAAACTTGCATCTGCGGTAATAAGTTCAACCAAACAAAAAACATGAAAATCTGTTTTTGTTTGGCTGTTCTTACTACTTGATGCAGGGCAGCTTTTTCACAACCTCTGATACACGGTGTTCCAGAAGTAGCTTCTTCGAGAATAAGCCGAAATTTCACAAAAATTTGAAAAGCAATTTCGTAAATTCCTTCTTACTTCTTGAAGCTGACCACTTCTGTCACAACCTCTTTTTAATAACCATAAAATCCTATTCCTTCATATCTCCAGCCCATCGGCGTTAGCCAATCTCTTTCCTTAGCACTCAAGGTATAGTGATGGGTACCAGTTTTTTCATTTGGATTAAATAGTCGATAAATTGGCTTGGAACCACCAGAATAAAAACTTAGACCTTCATAACGCCAACCGATTTTTGTTAAAGAGTTGATCTCAGATTGTGCCATTGTGTAATGATGGTCTCCACTGTAAGGATTGTATAAACGGTAGACAGGTTGTCCGCTGTTTGGTGCTTGCCAAGCAATCCCTTCATATTCCCAGCCTACAGTTGGCAGATAATTTTTTTCTCCGGCATTCAATGTATATAAATGTTCTCCTGTATGACGGTTATACAGACGATACATCGGAGAAGTTGAAGTTGGTGCTGTATCATACTGTGTCAGATTATAGGTTTCGATTACATTGTTCAATGTAGAACCATAATTAGGCGCAGTGGCATAACGACCTGTTAGCCAAGCCGTAGCATCTTTGTAAGAGTTCGTATTGCTTTTCCATGCACCGGAATAGTAGTAAACGCCTGGCTGAAAAGAAGTCGTCTTCAATACCGTTACGTTATCTTGCAATGATTCTTTGTACGAAGGATATTTTCTAAAAGCGGCATTCACCGTAATCCATTGCCCATTCACATATTCCGAAGTAGGCATCGTAACAGATTGGCCATTATAGCTTCCTTTAATCCCAAATAGATTGTAATTAGGGGCAGAAGCCAAAGTACTGTTCCCCCAGCCACTTTCAACGATGGCTTGAGCAATCATGACTGATGCATATAAGTCATTGGCATTTGCCAAACTTTGTGCAGTTGAGGCAATACTATCAATGAACACTTGTTGAGAATTAGCAGATGAGCGAGCATAAAAAGCATAGCCAGTATAGTTTTCGAATTCAGACAAATCTGCTTGATGGGTATGTGTCAATGTTTGCCCATCTGTCAATTGGTTCGTGATTTCTTCTGCATTCTCTGGATTGTTCTGAGCTTCTGCTGATGTACTGTCTTCGGTTTGTGTTTGTTCTGTTGTCTCAGTTGTTGGTTCTTCGGTTGAAATTGTATTTTCTGAGACAGTAGCTGACTGCAAAGTACTTTCTGTATCGTTTTCAATTCCTGTTTCTGAAGAACTCGATGTCTGAGTTGCGACAGTTTCTGTCGATTCTTCAGCTAGCACTGTTGTGTTGGCAACTGCTAGATTTCCTAAAAGAATAACGCTAAATAATAAATTCTTTGCTTTCATCTTTTTTCTCCTTTGAATTATGAAACTTTTCCTAAATAACAGTGTAACTAAAAAAGTAAAAGCAAGTCAATGTCCATATTTAAATAACATTTGTTTCTTTTTGGTAAATTTGCTTTTTCTGCATAAAAAGACGTAAATGAAGAATATTCTTCTCCATTCACGCCTTAAATTGATGGTCGTTTGAATAACTATTTAACAAGTAATTCTCTCTAGATATTATCCGTTATGGATTATACTTCCTGTGTCGTCGGACGGATAATCATGTTGCTGACAGACATCCGGTCTGGCGTTTCTATCGCAAATGCTACAGCAGAAGCTATATCTTCGGAGGTCAATCCCCATTCTTTTTGCGCTTCATGAAGTTCACGAGCGGCTTTTTTGTCGCTGATCGTTTGATATAATTCAGTTTGAACAGCTCCTGGAGAGATGATCGTAGATTTGATGTTATTTTGTCGCTGTTCTTGACGTAATCCTTCCATGATCGCACGGACAGCAAATTTTGTTCCGCAATAAACGGCGGAATCAGGATAAACAACATGACCTGCTACAGAATCAGTTGAAATGATGTGCCCCGATTTTTGTTTTTCCATGATTGGAAGTACGGCGGAAATCCCGTTTAAAACACCCATGATGTTGATATCAAGCATATTTTGCCATTCATCTCGGTGTCCTTCAACTAATGGTGCGGTCGGCATGATCCCTGCATTATTGTACAATACATCGATTCGACCGAATTTTTCCATCGCTAAATCGATAACTGCTTGGACTTGTGCAAAATCTCTTACATCTGCTGTTTGAATATATAGCTCAGCTTCTGGTAAAGATTCTTTTATTGCTTTTAGGCGATCTTCTCGGCGTGCGGCAATGACTAGTTTAGCCCCTTTTTCTGCTAACAGCTTCGTTGTTGCTTCACCGATTCCGCTTGAAGCGCCCATGATAATAATCACTTTTTCTGATAAATCATTCATTCTATTCTCCTCCTGTTTTGAAAAATCTTTTGCTTGTACTTACTATCTCTTATTTCATCTTACTCTTCAAATAATCCGTTCGACAGGTTTGACGATTTTGGCAGGGATTCCTGCAACGATGGTATTGTCTGGGACATCTTTCGTAACAGTTGCATTCGCTGCAACAATGGCATTCTCGCCAATCGTTACGCCTGGCAGAATAGTTGCTCCTGCTCCGATCCAAGCATTTTTCTTGATGTGGATTGGCTTTACTGACAAGCCTCTTCGTTCTTTTGGATCGGTTAGATGGTTCACCGTGATGAGGTTGACACGAGGACCAATCAATACTGAATCTTCTAAACAGATGCCACCCAAGTCAACGAACATCACTTGACGATTGATAAAGACATTTTTCCCTATACTAATATGTTTGCCGAAATCTGTATAAAAAGGCAGCAGAACAGTCACCGTATCATCTACTTTGTCACTAATGATATTTTCTAGCCGTTTGCGAATATCTGCTGGTTCATGGTACCCAGTATTCAGCGCTGCTAAAGGCTCTTCGTTTTCCGCTTGGATCTGATGGATCACTTCAAAGAGCGGATCCGTCACTCGAATCTCTTTATTAACGATTTGTTTTTCGATGGCACTTGTCATTTTGCTCCCTCCTTTTATCCTTACTTTATAACGGACGGCTTATCATGTCTAATACTTATAAAATATACTTAACTATTCCTTTTAACTATACTTAGTGGTATGCTTTTTTAAAAACAGGAGGGAAAAAATGGATATTCGTATACTGACGTATTTTTTAGCAGTAGCTAGAGAAAAAAATATCAGCCGAGCAGCAAAATCTCTGCATATCACGCAACCTACTCTCTCAAAACAACTGAAAGATTTAGAAGAAGAACTTGGTGTGACACTTTTCACTCGAGGCTCCCGAGAGATACAGTTGACGGATTCTGGACGATATCTTTATTCAAAAGGAAAAGAAATCTTGTCGTTGGTAGAAAAAACGGCGAACAATTTAACAAATGACGCAATCATCTCTGGAGAAATCTACATTGGCGGAGGCGAAACTCAAGCAATCTCTTTCATTTCTGATAGCCTTCATTCGTTGATCAAGGCGCATCCTGATATCCAGTTTCATTTATATAGCGGGAATGCAGATGATATCATAGACAAACTGGATAGCGGATTACTTGATTTTGGACTCGTAATCGAACCGACAAACAAACAAAAATACCAGTCATTTCGACTGCCAGCCCAAGATCGTTGGGGACTTTTGATACATCGGAATCATCCTTTAGCAAAGCAAACAGTCATCCATCCGCAGGAACTGAAAACTGTTCCTTTGATCATTTCCCGGCAAACGTCAGTGGACAGTCAACTAGCTGAATGGCTAGGTTTCAGCATAGATCAGTTATCGATCGTCGGAACATATAACTTATTGTACAATGCTTCTTTGATGGTCGATAACGGGACTTTTGGTGCATTAGCTCTAGATGGGATCATCAATACTTATGGGACGGAAAAAGTATTCATCCCACTCGATCCGCCATTACAAGCTTCACTGAATCTCATTTGGAAAAAAGACCAGCCTCTTTCTCCTGCTGCTCGTAAATTTTTAGATGTCCTAACGGAGAAATACAGTTAAGTAGAGTTTTTTTCCTTCGCTTTCAGCTTTTTAACAACGAATAAGATAAGCAAAAGATCCAATGATTAAATAACATAAGTTTCTTAATTTATTTCTTCCTTTTATTTCTGATAATTCCAGTAAATTACTATAATTATAAAAAAAGAATTGACAAAACATAACTGTCTATATAAAATTGATTACGTTAACAATAATTCGTTTCATGTGACTAGATCATACTAGGCATGAAAAATCTCTGAGGAACATGGTTTCCCTAGGAGGTTTTTCGTGTCTATTTTTGTTTGGCCGCAATCAACTGGTCTAGCAAACGTGAAAACCAAATCTTCAAAAAGGGTGCGCGCATGAAAATCAAAAAGATCTTTAATCAAAATGCAGTATTGGTAGATGACGGTGGACAGGAAAAAGTAGCTATTGGAAAAGGGATTGGATTTGACAGAAAAAGAAATGATTTGATTTTTGATCGTGATGTCGAACGGATATTTGTCATGGAACCAGAAGGTCAAATCAAGTTGCAAAATTTACTTAATCAGATCGATGAACGCTTTTTATTTGCAGCAGAAACGATCATTGATCATGCGGAAACTGTTTTGATGGAAAAGTTGAATGAACATGTATTGATCGCTTTGACCGACCACATTGCTTTTTCTGCGGAGAACATCAATAACGGTATCGTCATCCGCAACAAACTTTTAAGAGAAATCGAAGTGCTTTACAGTGATGAATTCAGTATTGCTCAATGGGCAGTAGAGTATCTGACAAAAGAGCTTGGGATTCCATATACTTATGACGAAGCAGGATATATCGCAATCCATATTCACAGCGGACGAAGCGGTCGGAACAATAACCATCGCAGTATCCGTGAAGTGACGATTGTATCTGACATCATCCATTTAGTGGAATCAGAATTGGAAACAGATATCCATTCAGAACCATTTTCACTGAATTATTCAAGACTGGTGAATCATTTACGACTGCTTCTACAACGAACCCATGCGCAACAATATGCTGTTTTAGACACGGAAATCGTAGAAATGGTCAAACGAAAATACCCAGAAAGCTATAAGATTTCTAAAAAAATCCGTGTGTTGCTGACCAAAGAATACCAGCTCGCGATCACGAAAGAAGAACTGGGTTACTTGGCCATCCATATCGAGCGTTTAAGAAGCGCAATCGTACAAACAAATGTTAACAATCATGAGGAGGAAAAAAATTGAAAGCATATCTACAACGAATGGGACGTTCCCTTCAACTTCCAGTTGCGGTCTTACCTGCTGCTGCTTTACTAGTAGGGATCGGAAACTGGTGGGCATCTTATAGTAACGACATTGTCGCTCATTTTTTACAAGCTGGCGGTAACGCAGTTTTAGGTCAATTACCTTTGCTGTTTGCCGTTGGGTTAGCACTAGGGATGTCAGTGGACAAATCAGGTGCTGCTGCCTTGGCAGGTTTGGTCGCATTTGAAGTTCCAGTAAATGTTTTAAAAACTGATTCAGTAGCTACTTTATTGAATATCAAACCAGAATCAGTTGATCTATCTTTTGCTCAGATCAGTAACGTATTTATTGGTATTATTGCCGGATTGATTGCGGCAGCTCTTTATAATCGTTTCCACGAAGCAAAATTACCGATGGCTTTATCTTTCTTTAGCGGCAAGCGTCTAGTGCCAATCTTGGCTGCCTTTGTCATGCTGCTGATCAGTGCAGTGCTACTGCTCGTATGGCCTCCGGTTTACTCTGCTTTAGTTTCTTTTGCTAAATTCATTTTGAGTTTAGGCTGGGTTGGTGCGGGTCTTTATGGCTTCTTCAACCGTTTACTGATCCCTACAGGATTGCATCAAGCAATGAACTCCGTGTTCTGGTTTGACGTAGCAGGAATCAATGATATTGGTAAATTCTTGGCTTCTGAAGGAACAAAAGGCGTAACAGGAATGTATCAAGCTGGATTTTTCCCAATCATGATGTTCGGGCTTCCAGCAGGAGCATATGCTATTTACAGAAATGCCCGTCCAGAAAATAAAGCAAAAACAGCTTCCTTGATGTTAGCAGCAGCTTTTGCTTCATTCTTTACTGGTGTAACAGAGCCACTTGAATTTTCATTTATGTTCGTTGCTTGGCCATTATATGTCTTGCATGCTATTTTCACTGGAATTTCTTTAGCAGTGAGTGCATTCTTCCATTGGACAGCAGGATTTGCTTTTAGTGCCGGATTTGTCGATTACTTCTTATCTTTGAAAAATCCAATTGCAAATCAGCCTTTGATGTTGATCATTCAAGGATTAGTAACAGCAGTGATTTACTACTTTGGCTTTAACTTTGCTATCAAAAAATTCCATCTGATGACTCCTGGCCGCGAGGAAGCAGATCTTTCAGATGACGATACTGCAACGACTAATTCAGACAATAAATATGCGGCACAAGCAAGCAAAATCTACGCTGCATTAGGCGGAGCCGACAATGTAACTTCGATCGATAACTGTACTACACGCCTTCGTTTGCAAGTCAAAGATACAGACCTGATCGATCAAAATAAAATCAAAGCCACTGGCGTACCTGGTATGAAGATCATCGACGAAAAAAATGCGCAAGTCATCGTAGGTACAGAAGTACAATTCGTTGCAGATGAGATGGCAAAACTACATGGTGGTGGTGCAGCACGACCTGCACAAACAAACACCGTGGTTAAAACAGAAACATTTGCCGGTGGAACGATCGAACAAGATATTTACGCTATCGCAAATGGGAAACTGATTCCAATCACTGAAGTTTCAGATGATGTATTCGCGGAAAAAATGATGGGTGACGGCTATGCTGTATTACCAGAAAATGGAGAAATCTTCTCTCCAATCGCTGGTACGATCACAAACATTTTCCCAACGAAACATGCTGTCGGAATCCAAACAGATGCTGGTATTGAAGTCTTGCTTCATATGGGCATCAACACTGTTGACTTAAAAGGCGAACCATTCACTTTATATGTAGAAGAAGGTCAAAAAGTCGCAAGAGGTCAATTGATTGCTTTAGTTGATCTTGCCGCTATTCAATCTGCAGGCAAAAACACGGATATGGTCGTTGTATTCACAAATGGCGACAAAGTCCAAAGCTTAGAAATCGAACCCGCACGTGATGTAAAAGCAAATGATAAAATCGGCTCTGTTTCCAACAAAGCCTGAGCCATCGTCTTCCCCAGACTTTTTTATCGATAAACAAACAGGAGCTGAGACAAAAATCTTGTCTCAGCTCCTTTTTCCGAATAAAAACGGCGTTCTCCTGCCAACTCCGCGGTAATAAGTCCAGCCAAACGTAACATATGAAGAGCTATTTTTTATTTGACTCTTCTTATTACTTGATGCAGAACAGCTTTTTTACAACCTCTGGTAAACGGTGCTCAAAAACCAGTTTATCGGTATGAAGTCAAATTTATGCAAAAATGTGGAAAACCAGTTTCACAAAATTTTTCTTCATACTCAAAACTAAGCGGCTTTTTTACAACCTCTCGATAAACGGTGTTCAAAAACCAGTTTATCGGTATGAAGTCAAATTTATGCGGAAATGTGGAAAACCATTTTCACAAAATTTTTCTTCATACTCAAAACTAATCGGCTTTTTCACAACCTCTTTATACATTATTCCTGATCCAATATTTCTTTTAATGCTGCTTCAAGAGAAGTTAATGGTTTTCCCAATACTTTTTCTAAATCATCAGAGGAAATAGCTAACTGATCCTTTTTAATATCATGTTGGATCGCTAAAAACATGTCAGCTGCTTCTTGAGGGAATCCGGCTTCTTTTAGATTTTCGACAAACGCTGCATCACTTGCTTCAATAATTTCTAACTCTTTACCTGTCGCACGCTCTAATGCCTTGGCTAATTCTTCATAGTCAGTTAGATTGCCGGATAATTCTAAGATTTCTGGAGAGTCACTTTCTACTAGTACTTTTGCTGCAGCTTCTGCATATTCACGTTTCAATGCCCAACCTGTTTTTCCATTTCCTGCAGCATAAACGAATTGACCAGTTTTTAAAGCCTGCCCAATGATAGGTAATTCATTCTCTACATACCAATTATTCCGTAAAAATGTATGGGAAATACCTGAATCCTTAATCATTTTTTCAGTGAATTGGTGATCTGGCGCTAATACACTGATCGAGTGATCGGCATCTGCAAAACTTGTATAAGCGATATAAGATACCCCAGCTGCTTGTGCTGCCTTCACTACATTCTCATGTTCGGCTTGGCGATTTCCTGGAACGCCAGAGACAAAAAGCAATCGATCTATTCCTTTCAACGCTTCTTTCATTGAGTCTAAATCATCATAATCACCAATACGTATATTAAATCCAGCTTCTTTTAGCGCTTCTCCTTTTTCTTCACTACGTACTAGTACATAGATTTCATTTTGTGGAACCATCTTTTTTAAGAATTCCAGCGCATAACCACCAAAACCTCCAGTTGCTCCTGTTACTAAATAATGCATATTTGCCACTCCCTATTCTTTTTATTTGTTAAGATTTACAGCTGTACATTTATAAATTACACCTTTATCATAAAGAGTGTGGTAAGATAAGTCAAGCAAAAAAAATGAAAGGATGACAACTGATGAAGTATTCTCTGCAATTTAGTGATGCAATCCATGTACTTGCCTATATTGAAATGTTTCAAGATACCCGATCACTTTCTAGTGAGATGATTGCCAGTAGTATCGAAACAAATGCAGCAAATGTACGTAAAATCATGAGTCAGCTCAAAAAATCCGGTTTGATCTTTACAAAAACCGGAAAACCGCAGCCTTCCCTTGCCAAAAGTCCAGATCAGATTTCTTTACTAGATGTCTATCGCAGCATCGAAGGTAATACACAGCTTATCCAAGTCGATCCAAAAACAAATCCAAATTGCGTCGTTGGTGCGAATATCCAAGAAGCTTTAGAAGAAAGCTACGCTCGGCTGCAGAAAAAGGCAGAAGAAGAAATGGCTAAGATCACACTTGATAGTCTGATACATAAAATAGCCGTTTTGGAAAAAGAAAAAAGACCAGAAAACACAGGCCTCGTAGAGAGATTTTTATAATTCTCTCTACTGTGCCTGCATTTTTTTGATCGGAATCGTCTACATAAATTCTTTTATTCTCCGGGGGACAAAAGCCTTGTCATGCCCCTTTTTCCTCTCTAATGCTCAGGTCAAAGCGCTGAAGTCATGACGTCTTGATAAACGGTGTTCAAGTAGCTGACCCTCGGCATTAGTTCTGAAAAATGCAAAATATGGAAAGCTATTTCCCCTTTTTCCTCTCTAATGCTCAGGTCAAAGCGCTACTTTCACGACCTCTATATTATCATGGTTTATTGACTACCGGTATCCAGATTTCTCCCATATATTTCCCGTTGGTAACTCCCATTTCGACTACAGCATTTGGACCCCCAACATAGGCGTAATCTTCTACTTCTCTTAAAACATGCCCAAAGGCCGTATTCGTCAAATCATTTCTTAATTCTTCAGGCGATTCTGCTAAAGCGCTTACAACAAGATACGTTCCTTTTGGGAATGGGATGATTCGCGTAGTGTTTGGAACATCCTGACTCGTTTGGACACCGACATAGTACATCATTTTCCCGTTATAGGGTTCGTTGACTGTAAAGAAATAATGATTTTCAGCAGCTTGTTTCAATGCATCTATTGTTCCATTACCGATAACTTTTTGCTCAAATGCTTGTTTCTCTGTAGCCAAACCGACAAAATCCGTATTGCTGCTCTTCAATTCCACACCAATACCCGTCACCGTAAAATCTGGTTTTTCTTCGATCCTATACTTTGCCATTTCTCCCACCCTTTCTATTATATTAAGTTCATCTTACATAAAATTAAAGGGAAATGACACGATTACGCTCTTTTTTCTAGGGATATTTTTATTTTTTAACTATTTTTTTGCTTTCACTGCAATCCAAATCTCACTGTAAACATTACTGAAATCCTCTCCCCATTTTGTAAAAGAGATCTCGGGAGCTTCGACTAACTCATAATCTGAAGAAGGAAGCCATTCTGCATAGATTTTCCCCCAAGTATCTTGTAAAGTTTGGGGAAATGGCCCTTTATTAGGAAAAATGGCCCAAGTGTGTTCTTCTATAGCAAGCATTTCTAAATCAGCGTACGGATTTTCTTTTGTCGTAGCAAAGCCAATCATGTGCATCAAACTGCCCTTTTCTTCCAAGCGGTCTCCATCAAATCCATAAGAAACGTTGATTACTTGATTTGGATATAAATCTCCTAACTTATGCATCTCTTCCCTTTGAGTCTCCGTGATCGCCTGCGCTAACTTTTGTATTTCTTGATTGACTCCTTCAAATTTGACAGGAACTTTTTTCGCCACACCTGCCACATAAAACTGTTCTTTCTTTTCGATACGAAATTCCATCGATTTTCCTCCTCTGACATCAATAAAAAATGTCAAGCGTGGAAAAGATTTTTGTATGCCGTATCTGCTGATTTCTGAAGGCAGATATCCTGACCAATCACGAAAAGCTCTTGAAAAACCTTCGACTGTTTCATATCCATATCTAAACGCCGTTTCTGTCACTCTTGATCCATCTAGGAGATCGCGATTAGCCAAAGCCAATCTACGGTTTTTGATATAGTCCATTAGCGACATCCCTGCAATAAACGTAAAGATGCGTTTTAATTGATATTCAGAGATTCCTGTATTTTCGGCTATTATTTTATAGGAAAGTCCTTCTGTCAAATGTTCTTCGATGTAATCGATCAATTGGTTCAGATCTTTAAGCATATTTATCTTCCTCCTTGCTTGCCTTTTTATCATATTATCAAAGAAAGTCAATTACTTGATGAATCAGGAACCAATTTAGTCAGATGTAGAAAATGTTGTATGGATCTAAAGAAAATTCTCAAGCAGCGTTTCGTAACGGATAATTGGTATTATTTGCCTATCTATGTTTTACCTTTAGAAAAATAAATTTTGGGGAAGACACATTCTAAGTAAACAAAGCGGCAAAAATATCTTTTATTCCCTTAGTTAATCCGCTTACTACCTACTGTTCAAAGCAAATTGTTGTTCAAACTGCTGATCAGAACGCTGCTTGGATCTTTCTTTGCGATACATCATACCTCTTTTATCAATTGGAACAATTATTTATTTCTAACAAAATCACTTCATTTTTCTCAAATAAATAAAAAACAAAAAAAGTTCCATTTTTAAAACACGCTATTCTTTTACTTTTTCTCCCATTCTCTAAGAAAAGGAGAATGAATTTTTGACAATTCGAGCAAAAATGATTATCAAATATGTAAAATCAGCTACTTTTTTCTTAAACGTTTCTTTATACTAAATATAAATAAGTGTTTCATGAAAGGAGAACTAGATAAATAATTGGCTTGAGTATTTTCCTGAAAACGTTTTGGAACGCGGTTATAGCTATCATCTGCACGGTTTTGTCCGTCATTTGAACTATACAAGCAAATACTTGTCCGCAACAGTTTCTGGCACGGAAGATTATAAGGTAGTGATCGCTTGGGATGAAAAGACCAACATGACTTGTGATTGTCTATATGCCATAGAAGGAAAAAAATGCAAACACATGGCTGCTGTCTTATTCGCTTACGAAGAACGTCCAATAAAAAAATCCAACTACTCACTTTCCGAACTCTCGTCCCTTGTTTCCTCCGCTAGTTCCTCTCTTGTACGGGAGCTTTTAACAGAGATTCTTATAGAACATCCGCAATTTATCGAACGCTTCAAAGTTAAGATGCCATTTCATGCAATAAATTATTCAGATAAATTAACAACGATCATCCATAAATACGATCATATTATCAAGAAAAACAAAAACAGGAAAACAGCGAAGTTCATCATGGAGATGCGAAAGTTCATCCAAGAAGCAGTTGAATCGCTTATTCAGCAAAATGCCTATCTTCCCGCATTCGAATTGATCAATGAAGTGATTGCTACTCTCGAAACATTCTATTGGGAGCCTGAGGATGAACGAACCCTTCTTCTGATAGAGGACTGTTATTATTTATGGAAAGAATTATTAGCAGAAGCACCTCATGCAGAAAAAAGGCAAATGTTCTCTTGGTTCGTCTGCCAAGTCGATCATACTGACGCCTCTTATTCAAAAAGCTACTCCATAAAAATCCTGAAAGAAGACTTTCGGGAAAAAGAATTTTCTAACCAAAAGAAAAAAATAGATAAAAAACTAAAGAAACGGTAAAGAAAGACGATTTCAATGAAAAATAGCAAGTAAACGATAACAACCATCCTAAATCCACAAGAAATACAGCAGAGCCTGCTTTAAAAACACGAATCATGCAAGTATCAAACTAAGGATGAAGTAAAGAAGACTTAACGCGTACCCAATATTAGTCATTTGACTATTAGGTACGCGTTTTGTTTTATAATTCATGACAAATTTCCTTCGTTGCTGGATAGATTTTCCGGTATTGTTGATAGATTTTACGATACTTTTCTACATTTTGTAAGAGAGGTTCCACTGCATCTGTATATTGGATAAAAAACTGACAACAGCTTTCAGGTGTGTCGAACCACTCTAACCCTAGTGCAGCAATCATTGTTGCGCCTAATGCAGGTCCTTCCTCCACACTTAAACAATAGATCGTTGCATCGAAAATATCTGCTTGGATTTGTAGCCATGCAAGATTTTTCGCGCCTCCTCCCACCGAAACAATACGTGTAAATCTGCGACCCGCTAGTTCTTTACGTTTCAATCCCACCATTGACAAATGCTCATTAAAAATTTAGAATATTCACAAGTTTGACGACAATTATGAAAATTTATGTCGTGCTAAAGGAGTTTTGTTATTGGATGAAAAGTTAGATATAAAAACTGCGATCAAAGACACGTTACCTACCGTTTTCGGTTATATCGGTATTGGACTTGCATTTGGTATCGTTGGGAAAGCTGCCGGATTTCATCCACTAGTCGTCACGTTGATGTCCCTGCTGATCTATGCGGGTTCCGCCCAATTTATCACAGTCAGCATGCTTGCTAGTCACAGCCCATTGCTTTCCATCGTTTTCTCGACCTTTCTAGTCAATTCCCGAATGATTCTGATGAGTATGACGATTGCTCCTTATTTCAAGAAAAATCGGCTGCTTCAAAATCTGCTGATTGGCACATTGCTGACAGATGAAAGTTTCGCACTGGGAATGAATAAATTGAACTATACTGGACAAAAGTTAAACTTTCGTTGGATGAATACAGCTAATTGGATTTCTTATTTGACGTGGGTGGGTTCTTCTCTTGTTGGCGCACTTTTAGGGAATTTTATTACTGATCCGAAAAAGTTTGGTTTGGATTTCGCCATCGTCGCTATGTTTATCGGGTTACTTTATCTTCAAGTCATTTCTGATAGAAACACCTCTAAACGATTACAGTTGATCCTGATTGGACTCACTTTGATTCTGGTATATGTCGGACTGATTTTTATCCCAAGCAACTTAGTGATTGTAGTTGTAACACTGATTGGGTGCGGATTGGGAGTGTGGATCAAACATGCCTTCTTTTGAGTTTACATTGCTGACTATTTTAGGTTGTACTTTAGCAACTTGGCTTTCTAGGATCCTACCATTTGTCTTACTGAAAAAATTAGATTTACCGCAACCGTTGCTTGAGTATTTAAGTTTTGTCCCGATCGTCATTATGTCTGCTTTATGGTTCAGCAGTCTATTTACCCAAAATATCGGACATCTGCCGCAGATCAATCTCGAAAATGCTTTGGCTTCAGTTCCTACACTTTTAGCTGCTATTCTTTCAAAAAGCTTATTGGTGATCGTCTTGGTAGGAATTCTTTCCCTTTCGTTGATTCGCTTATTATAAATAAAAAAACAAGAGCTTATGGCAAATTACTGTCATGCGCTCTTGTTTTTATCAAAGTCAAATAAGAAAAAAATCGGCGTATTCTTGCTTATCCGTTGAACGGACCACTAACAACGACTTTTCCTAACATATGTCCTGTTTCTACGTCTTTGGTTGCTTGTTTCAAGTTCTTCGCATTCATCCCATCTGAATAGACCTTGCTCAATGTACTGCGGATAATCCCTTCATTTGCTAAAGCAGCAATGTGCGCTAAAGCTTCTCCTTGCGTTTCGATTTCATAGTTATAGTCTGTTTTAGCGAACATATACTCCCAGTCGAAGCTGATAGATTGGTTTTTCCAAACACCTATATCTAACGGCTCTTTGATCCCTACGATCGTTCCCACATGTCCAAATGGTCGGACAAGGTGCTTGATTTGATCAAAGTAGCGGGTAATATCGAATAATACAGCGACATACTCTACTTGATCGATTCCTAATTCACGAAAACTTTTACTTAAGTCGTGATGATAATCGATTGGATAGTCTACACCTGTTTTTTTCAGCCATTCAAAATTCTTCGGACTTGCAGTCGCGTAGACTTCTAGGCCAGCCCAATGCGCTAGTTGATTCAAAATCGAACCGACGCCCCCGGCTCCGTTGATCACTAAGATTTTTTTCCCGCGATTGGCATTTTCTTCTGGAGTCAGACCAAATTTTTCAAATAACAATTCATAAGCGGTCAATGAAGTCAACGGCAAGGCTGCGGCTTCTTCATCTGAAAGATTTTTTGGTGCAAGAGCGACAATACGTTCGTCAACCAGTTGGTATTCTTGATTGCTTCCTGCTCTTGTCGTTGTACCTGCGTAAAAAACGCGATCGCCGACAGAAAATTTTTGCACTTCATCACCTACAGCAACAACTTTCCCGACTCCATCAAACCCTAAGATACGTAAAGCATTTCTTATCCCGTTATCTTGGCGAAGTTTCGTATCGACAGGATTGACAGATACTGCGTTGACTTTTACCAGAAGATCCCGTGAACTGGGTACAGGTATCTGTTCTTTTTCATCAATAAAGCTTTTTGGATCATCGATCGGCAGCCCTTCATAAAAACCGACTACCTTCATTAATTCCTTTTCTGACATACGAATTCCTCCTTAGCTTCATCAAGTTGGAGCATCCATACAGTTTTCATTTCAATATATATAGTATGCTATTTGTTCCACCTTTTTTATTCATCATAATTATTCTCTTACTTAAAGTAAACTATTTGCACTTTTTTAGTTAAAAAAGAGGTTGCGACAAGACTTTTGTCACAACCTCTTGGTAAATGGTGTTCTCTTGCCAACTCCTCGGTCACACGTTACAATATTCATAAAATATGAGGAACTATTTTCCCGTTTGTTTCTCTAATACTCAGGTCAAAACGCTGATTTCACAACCTCTTCCTTAAACGGTGTTCAAAAGCTTGCATCTGCGGTAATAAGTCCAATCAATTCAAAAACATTAGGAGCTATTTTTGTTTGGCTGTTCTTATTACTTGATGCAGGACAGCTTTTTCACGACCTCTAATTCACGGTGTTCAAGCAAGAAATCATTGTTCACTGAAAAGCGTTGGATGTTCTTTTTCAAAGGTCTCTAAGATCTCTCGTACTTCATCAGTAGATTTCGTATTCATCAACTGAACTCGCAAGTCATTTGCTCCTGGAAATCCTTTGATATAGATTTTAAAGAAACGATGTAGTCCTGTGATGGAACGCGGGATGATTTCTGAATAATGATCTTGCAGATCTAGTTGCAGACGAAGTAGTCCGATCAGTTCTTTTTCTGTATGTTCCCTCGGTTCTTTTTCAAATGCATAAGGATTTTTGAAAATCCCTCGGCCAATCATGATGCCATCTACGCCATATTTCTCGGCCAATTCTTCTCCTGTCTGGCGATCGGGGATATCTCCATTGATCGTGATTAGTGTTTGTGGAGCGATTTGGTCACGTAAAGCAATGATTTTAGGGATGACTTCCCAATGTGCATCTACTTTACTCATCTCTTTACGCGTACGCAAATGGACAGAAAGATTGGCTATATCTTGATGAAGTAAGTGACTGATCCATTCTTCCATCTCAGACATTTCCGTATAGCCGATACGCGTCTTGACGCTGACAGGCAAACCGCCAGCTTTAGCCGCTTCAATCAATTGTGCCGCTACTTCTGGGCGAAGGATCAAGCCACTGCCTTTTCCACGTTCTGCTACATTAGGAACTGGGCAGCCCATGTTGATATCGATTCCTTGGAAGCCCATTTCTGCCATAGCAATGCTCATTTCTCTAAAAAATTCTGGCTTGTCTCCCCAAATATGGGCAACCATCGGCTGTTCATCTTCTGTAAATGTCAATCTTCCTCGTACACTGTCTTTTCCATCTGGATGACAGAAACTGTCTGAGTTTGTAAACTCAGTAAAGAAGACATCCGGTGCTGCTGCATGCTTTACGACATGGCGAAATACAACATCTGTTACATCTTCCATTGGTGCTAAAACAAAAAAAGGCTTTGGCAGCTCTTTCCAAAAATTAGTAGTCATTTATTTGTTACTCTCCATTCTATCAAGCAGTGAAGTCGCAATCTTTCTCAAAAACATTGTCATTATACTAGGAAACAAAAAAAGAAGCAAAGTGAACAGCTTAAAAGATGTTTCTGATTGAGCAAAAAAAAGACTGTGACAAAAATCTTATCACAATCCATTTTCCGGAATAAATGGTGTTCTCCTGCCAACTCTTCGGTCACAAGTCAAAATATTCATCAAACATGATAAGCTGTTTTTTGAAATTGCTCCTTATGACTCGGAGCTGAATGGCAGGCTTACGACCTCTTTCTTAAACGGTGTTCAAAAGCTTGCATCTGCGGTAATAAGCCCAACCAAACGGTGTTCAATCAGCTGACCCTCGGTATTTGCTCAAAAAACGACAAAATATGAGGAACTATTTTTCCGTTTGTTTCTCTAATACTCAGGTCAAAACGCTGATTTCACAACCTCTTTTCTAACTTCTCAATCCTCTTCCTTTATTAATCAAATACCAAGTAACGGCGTACAAAACAACGATGAATAACACAAGAACGATCATCGATGTTGCTACTGGCACATCGATCGTTCCAAGGAATCCGTAACGGAAACCGGAGATCATATAAACGATCGGATTGACTTTCGAAACAGCTTGCCAAAAGGGCGGTAACATAGAGATGGCATAGAAAACGCCACCTAGATAAGTTAACGGCTGCAAGACAAATGTAGGCACGATCGATACATCATCATAAGACTGAGCAAAAATCCCGTTGAGCAGTCCTGCTAACGAAAACAAGATTGCCGTCATCAATAATGTAATGATGACCATGAACCATGAATACACATGAAGTGGTACAAAGAACAAGGAAATGATCGTTACGAGAGAGCCGACGAGAATACTGCGACCCACACCACCAATCACAAAGCCCCAAATAATCACATGCGTAGGAACAGGTGCTACCAAGATTTCTTCGATATTTTTCTGAAATTTTTGAGAGAAGAAGGACGAAGAAACATTGGCATACGAACTAGTGATAGCAGACATCATAATCAAACCAGGAACGATGAATTCCATATATGAAAAACCACCCATGTCACCGATCCGCCCACCGATCATTTTTCCGAAAATAACAAAATACAAGGATGTCGTGATTACTGGCGGAACCAGTGTTTGGACCCATATACGCAAATAGCGGTTCGTTTCCTTGATAGCTAAACTTTTTAATGCAGTAAAATAAAGATTAAACATTTTTCTCCTCCGTATGATTATTTTCTTCTGTGATTTTCAAGAACAGTTCTTCTAAACGATTCGACTTATTCCTCATAGAAAGAACTTTGATTCCTTGTCTTGTAAGCTGATCGAAGATTCCGTTCACCCCTTGATTTCGTTCAACTTCGACAGCGATTGTCTGCTCATCTTCAAATGTACAAGCATATCCTTCAATCACAGGTTTGGCATCATATGGCGCTAAATCAAAGATAAATGTTTCAAATTGCAGTTTTGACAGAAGCTCTTTCATACTTGTATTCTCGATCAGTTCACCCGATTGGATGATTCCGATGTTGCGACAAAGCATTTCAGCTTCTTCTAGATAATGCGTCGTCAAAATGATCGTTGTACCATTTTCGTTCAATTCTCGTAGAAACTCCCACATCTCGCGTCTCAACTCGATGTCAACTCCTGCTGTTGGTTCATCTAAGATCAGCAAACGTGGTTCATGCATCAGTGCTCTAGCAATCATCAGTCTTCGCTTCATTCCCCCGGAAAGCATACGTGCACGGACATTTCTCTTTTCCCAAAGATTGGACTGCTTCAAATATTTTTCACTGCGTTTCATCGCTTCTTTGCGAGATACACCGTAGTAACCGGCTTGATTCACGACGATTTGCTGGACCGTTTCAAAAGGGTTAAAATTGAACTCTTGTGGAACCAATCCAATCTGTTGCTTTGCTCGAACTAGATCCTTGTCCAGATCATAACCGAAGACATTCACTTTTCCAGATGTTTTATTGACTAAAGAAGTAATGATCCCGATCGTTGTAGATTTTCCAGCTCCATTTGGCCCTAATAGCGCATAGAAATCTCCTTCTTTCACCGAAAGATCGATTCCCCGCAATGCTTCGACCCCACTTCCATAGATCTTTTTCAAATTATTTATTTCAAGCGCATTTGCCATTTATTTCCTATCTCCTTATAGACATGATTCTTAATTGTATCATGGAATACAGCAGATGAAAAAACAACTTGGCTTCCACACAAAAACACACCTGCTCACAAAGAGGAGATGTGTTTTTTAGTTCATGATCATCTTCGATAGAATAACTATCTAAACAACTCTGGCACTTTTAAAATCATAAAAGTACCGACAGCAACTACTACGATGACATATAGAAGATCCTTATAACTGAGGTTCTTGTCTTTTTTATTCATGTTAAGCTTTCCTCCGTCCTTTTATCGAAAGCTTTTTTCTTTTATTTTAACCGAAATAAATAAAATGGAAATAGTTATTTTCAATTTCTGTTTTCGCTGTTTGTTTTACGGAGAACTTTGCCATGGAACGTGCGTCTCGTCGCTGATGCTAAGTTTTTTCGATAAAAGCTGCTAGAAGGAAGACAGCGTGGTTTATTTTGTATCGTCTTTTGCTAAATCTTCCAAGATCATCTGGACAGCAGACTCGTTCCCATTGAATTCTGCCACTTTTTTGGCATCAATGTACTTCTTTTGATAATCGTCTTTTTGGACCCACGCATCATGCTTCGTTTGATAAAGTTAATCAAACGGATACCACTGCCGCTGTTCATCGAACAACAAACTTTCTTTTTGGGCCTGTTCAACTATGGATTTAGGGTAATCCAAAACTTTCAGCAAGGCAATCGCATTTCGGGTCCTTGAAGGTCCTTCTTTTAATTTGAAATCAAAACTGATTCCTTTTCCTTCTGTTACTTGTTCTTCAAAGTGGACATTCTCACAATAATTCTTTAAAATCTCTGTCAATTCGATATCATGTGTGGCGACAAATGCTAAAGATGGATACTCCGCAAGCCACCGAACGACTGAAGCGGAAGAAGCAATCCGTTCGATCGTATTTGTTCCTTTTAAAATCTCATCTACGAAGCAGTAGCAGCGTTCTTTGGAAGCCACTTGGTCCAGCAAACGTTTGATCGATTTGATTTCTGAAACAAAATAACTGTCGCCTTCAAATAAATCATCTTCGATTGCCATGGAAGTCAACACATGTCCAGGTTGCAGGGTAAACTGTTCTGCAATCGCTGTTTGGATCGTCTGTGCTAGAATACAGCTGATGGCTATACTTTTGACATACGTAGATTTTCCTGATGCATTGGAACCCGTGACTAATGTATTCTTCTGCCAGTTGACTGGATTCACTACCGCTTCTTTTAACAATGGATGATAGATATCTTTCGCTGTCACACCGCCCTCAGTAAACTCTGGTCGGCAAGTGATCGGCATATAGGTGCGATAATTCAAAACGGCTGCTGCAACTTCCAATTCTCCCAGCAATTCCCACAGCTTGATGGCTTCAGTTGAATGCTTTTCTAATTTAGTGAGAACGAAATGATAGGAGATAAATGGTAGCATGAACATGATGTTGACATATTCAAAAATCAATTCTGCTTCACTCCCGCTCTTCATTCGAAATGAAAAACCTAATTTAGGGATGTCTCTAAATGGTTTAGTTTGCTGTTTCATCTCTTTTTGAAGTGGTGTCGTCATTTTTGCTAACTGATTGGCGGCTGAAATCGTTGAAACCAAATAACTCATGCTATTCAGCTCTGTTTCTAGTGTTTGTTTCTTCACTAGATAATAGACCGTATTGAATACTAAGCCACCGATTGCTAGATAGATTCCTAGTACTTGCCCTAAAAGAAGCAAACCTACACCCACCAGCGGAAGCAAGCCAAGAAAAATAAATAAACCTACGCGTCCAATCTTTTTACTTTTTCCATCCGCTAGATATTGTTTTGCAAAATTATGATCTTTTTTTCCTAAACGAGCGAATTGATATTGGATTCTTTCTCTCAGTTGAGGATTTTCCTGATAAAAAGCAATTAGTTTTTCTAACTGATAATCTTCTCCAAAATCAAAGCTACGTAAACGCTGATACAACGCTTCTGAACCTACACTAGAATAGGTACTGTTGATCCCTTCAAATACTTCGAACATATCCAAGTCATACCAAGTAAGATCGTCGATTTCACTATCCCATGAACGGAATTTTTTCTCCGTGAGCCACGCATCCTTCAAACTTTCTTCTTTATCAAATCTCGGTTGATAAGGAATTTTTCCCCAATTACTACGAACTGTTTCCTTTACTTTCAAACGTGAAAAAATGTCTAAAACAACTAATAAAATAACAACTGCAATAATAATTAAAACGATAAATTCTCTTTGGCCCATATCCCTCTCCGTTCCTTGATTTGTTAGTTTTAGTATAGCACTGTTGCGCTATTTGAAAAGGGGGTACAAAAATAACTATCTTCGTTACCTAATTCGTATCAATCACACCAAAATAAAAACACCTTCCAAAAAAGAAGATGTCTTTAAAACGAGATACAATTTTTTGTCATTCACTTCAGGTAAATTAGAGCCAATTAAACCCTCCGCAACTTGACGGAGATGGAGAAGATGCCCCCGTCTAATCTAGCGGTCATCTCTCCTCCCATTCCTTCCACCAATTTTTTTGACAGGTAAAGCCCGATTCCGCTAGATTCCGTATTTGTGCGGCTGGTATTTTCTGTATAAAAACGCTGGAAGACTTTTTCAACAGAGGTTTGCGCTCCTGCTTTGATAGGATTGGCCACTGTTAATCGAATGAATGGATCCTCTTTTGAAAATGTCACCTTTGCTTGTCCATCTGCATAACGCAATAAATTCTGTATGATATTTTGCAGCACTCGCAGCAACATGAGCGGATCTGCTAATACAGTTGTATTTATCGAGTGTTCAGCGAACGCTACCTGGATATTTTTCTCAGAAAATTGTTCATAAAAAGAGAAAAATACTTCTTCCACCTCTTTAGAAAAAGAAAGCGTATGGAGATCCATTTCTTTTTGCTTCGTCTCTATTCGAGCAAGATCATAAAACTGATCCGTCATACTGAGTAATCTTGCAACAGATTGTTTGATGATCGTTAAATACTTTTCCCGTTTCTCCGTATCCTCTACCTGTTCCAGTAATTGTACATAACCGTTAATAGCAGTCAAAGGAGTTCTGAGATCATGAGAAAGGCCGACGATCGATAGTCTGATGTTTTCTTCCATTTCTTGAAATACTTGTCCTTTTTGTTCATTTTCATCCACCCATGTATTCAGTGCATCTACTAGGTCCATTAGATTCTTTTCTCGAAATTCGACTGAAAGACGACCACCATATTCTTGTCGTTCAGAAAGAGTGGCGATTTTCTTAGTTAATCTCTTGATTTCCCTTTGCAGGAAGAAAATAAAACTTCCCATAAAGATAACAACGAGAAGCAACAGCCACTTAATCAAATCTAAACCCCACTCCCCACACCGTATGAATATACACAGCATGTGCCTTTGCTAGTTTCCCTCGAAGATTGGAAATATGCATATTCACTGTTTTCTCACTATCAAAATATGGTTCTTGCCAAACTGTTTCATAAAGATTTGCTCGCGAAAATACTTTTTTCGGATGTTCTAAAAAAAGCTTCAGCAGATCGAATTCTCTTCCTGTCAAATGGACAGCCACACCATTCACATTTACATCCCTCGACTCTTTGTCCAGTAAGATTTCCTTGTAATAGATGCGTTGCGACAGATCTTTTACTTGGACAGAAATCTGATGACGAAGTTGGATGCCGATTCGTAACAACAGTTCTTCGATATCAAATGGTTTCGTCACATAGTCATCCGCTCCTGCTGCCAACAAGGAAACTTTATCTCTTTGATCGCTTTTTGCTGAAAGAACGATGATCGGAACATTCGATGTCTGTCGGATTTCTGCTAACAATGCTTCACCTGAAAGCCCTGGAAGCATGAGATCTAGAAGGATCAAATCGACAGGATATGTGCTTAACAATAATTTTCCTTCCGTACCTGAATAAGCATCAAGAAGTTTGTATCTCTGTTCAAGAACCTCCTCCAGTAAGGAATGAATAGCTTCATCGTCTTCGATAATCAAAATAGTTTCCAGCAGGACCACCTACTTAATGTCAGATTTTTGGAAAATAAACATTCCTAGAGCTGATGATACCACGATTGTTACTAGACTGACCAGAATCATTTTCGGTGCTTGCGAATAAGTTGCTTGTTGCGCAAAGTCCGTATACATGAGCCACGTTTCCGTAAACCACTCCGTTAGAAATTCCAAGCCTTTGATTTTTGCGAAAACACCGGGAACGAAGGCCGTTCCCATGATATAAAGAAAAGAAAGAAGCAAACTGACACTGGTACTTCTAGTGATGAATGTCAAAGCCACTGGAACAGATAATGTCCCTAATGTCAGCAGAAGCAATACAGGAAATACTTTTAGAACATAATTTCCATAGTTTTTGATTCCCTCAACTTCACCAAATCCGAAAGCAAGTGTGTAAGCAATCATGGCTAGCCCCGTAATCAAAACCACGCCAAGTGTTGTGATCAAAAGCGTAACGAGAAGTTTCGACACATAATAAGTCATTCGATTCCGTCCTAAAGATAACGTATTGCGAATCGTACCGTTTTGAAATTCTTCCCCAATATAAAAGCACGCAAATGCTGCGAAAGCCAGAAGAATCCATGCAGCCATTTTTTCCACCATTAAAATCCCTGTTGCACCGTTGATGACTGTATCCGTTGCTTGGTTTAATTCATTGCCGTATTTTGTATGCATATACCATTCGTTCCAAGAATAAAAAAGCGGAAGTACGACCATCAGTCCTAGTGAGACCCACATTTTACGGCTCTTCCATACTTTTATTTTTTCAGCAGTTAATAGATTAAACATGTGGATTGCCTCCAGTTAATTGTAAGAAATAATCTTCCAGTTTTTGCCCAACTAGGTGGATACCATCCACAGGAACTTTTGCCTCTACCAATGCTTGATTGATGGCTGCTACTTGGTCAATTCCTTCAAAAAGCTGGATAACACGGCTAGATTGGACAAAATAATCCCTATAACCAAGAGAGTCGAGAACCGTTACTGCTTGTTCCGTCGCCGAAGTGTCAATTTTTATAAATTGACGAGATTCTTGTGCCAATTCTTCTTTCGATAATTCTTGGATCAAGTGTCCTTCATGCAAAATACCATAGTGGGTGGCGATCTGTGACAATTCATCTAGCAAGTGGCTAGAAAGCAAGACGGTGATGCCCCGTTCTTTTACCAAACGTTGGATGATTTCTCGCATTTCTGCCATCCCTGCTGGATCCATCCCATTCGTCGGTTCATCCAAAATCAAAAATTCTGGATTCGTGATCAGTGCATTTGCAATAGCTAAACGCTGGCGCATACCTAAAGAGAAATTCTTTGCTTTCTTTTTACCTGTATTTTCCAATCGCATCATTTTCAGCAGGTCTTCGATTTCTCTATCCGATACACCACCGTTCGCTGCTTGGATACGTAGGTTATCTCTTGCAGTTAATTCTGGATAAAGAGCAGGGGTTTCAATCGATTGACCCATACGTCGTCTTGCTGCCTGTAAATCCGTCGTTCCAAATAATTCGATCGAACCTTCATCAATCGAGATCAAACCCATAATAGTTCTCATAAAGGTAGACTTACCCGCTCCATTTTCCCCAATCAATCCATAGATCATTCCACGTTTGATTTCGATCGATACTTTATCTAATGCTTTGGCAGCACCATATTTTTTGGTTATACCAGTTGCTTTCAAGACCGTTTCATTTCCAAAATCCATACTTATCCTTCTTTCTTATTGATAAGTGAAGTATAGTTGACGGGTATAAAGAAAGCAGCCAGAAATGTATAAAGAAATTGTAAATTTTCCAATTGAATTCCAAGAAAAACGACCTGACAATAAGTAATAAGTATCTTTACTATCGTCAGGCAGCTTGTTATACATTTGTATCAGTTTTCTGATTCTTTATTTTCGACCAAAGTCATTTCTCTGTATTCCTCTTCGCTGTAAATTTTTGCTTCTTTCAGATCAAGCTTGAGTAATTTTACCAGACCGGTTATAAGGATAACTATAGCAAGACTCCCTCCCAGAAAAATCAGACTGTCTCGCAGACGTGGTTGCGTTGTCTGCCAATCAAAGAGCGCACCAAACAGTGCTAATCCAAGTGGACTGGCAACCATGGTAATCGTTGTTATCGTTGACATCAGACGTCCTTGTATATGCGATGGAACTTCTCGCTGAAGCCAGACCATATAAAAAGCAAAAGAAAACATTAATCCTTAAAAAAGGACTTATGAAAAATAATACATGCCGTTTGGGATTTAAAATTAGCTACCAAATAAGAGGTTATGACAAAAGACTTTTCACAATCCCTTCTTCCGAATAAACGGTGTTCTCCTGCCAACTCCTCGGTCACAAGTCACAATCTTCATCAAACATGAGAAGCGATTTTTGTAAATTCCTTCTTATTTCTTGAAGCTGACTACTTCTGTCACAACCTCAGAAGCGGATAAATAATATTGTTTGATGATACTTTATCTTTTTCCCGTTTGTTTATAGATCGAATGATATTATAGACCAAGAATCCAACCTATTAACATAGCTAAAAGCACAAAAAAGGCACTTTCCAAATTGTGGAAAGTGCCAGAAAAGTTAGGATTAAGGTAACTGCGCTCAGCATTGCTTCGCCCAGTACGATTCTCGTAACTCGTGAACTCGAACGATAATCGCAATTAACGTTTTGAGAACTGTGAAGCTTTACGTGCTTTTTTAAGACCTGGTTTTTTACGTTCGACCATACGTGCGTCACGAGTAAGTAAGCCAGCACGTTTAAGAGCTAAACGGAAGTCAGGATCAACTTCTAGCAATGCACGAGCGATACCATGACGGATAGCTCCTGATTGTCCAGCGTATCCTCCGCCGTTTACGTTAACAAATACGTCATATGCGCCTTTTGTTTCAGTAACAGCGAAAGGTTGATTGATTACTTCACGCAAGTCAGCATGTGGAATGTATTCTTCAACATCTTTTTTATTTACAGTAATTTTGCCAGTTCCTGGTACTAGACGTACGCGAGCAACTGCGTTTTTACGACGGCCTGTGCCGATATATTGAACTTGTGCCAATGAAATTCCCTCCTATTAGATTAAGTTTGTGATGTCTAAAACTTCTGGTTGTTGTGCTGCATGTGGATGTTCTGCTCCACCGTATACGTTCAATTTTGTAAATTGTTTGCGGCCTAAAGTGTTTTTAGGAAGCATACCTTTTACAGAAGTTTCGATCAAACGACGAGAATTTTTAGCACGCAATTCGCCAGCAGTGATTGATTTCAATCCTCCTGGGTAGTTGCTGTGACGGTAATAAATTTTGTCAGTCGCTTTTTTACCTGTTAATTTCACTTTATCTGCATTGATGACAATGACGAAATCGCCAGTATCCAAATGAGGTGTGAAAGTTGGTTTATTTTTACCACGTAGTACAGATGCAACAACTGTTGAAAGACGTCCCAATGGAACATCAGTTGCGTCTACTACATACCATTTACGTTCTACTTCGCCTGGTTTGGCCATATATGTTGTACGCACGTTATTTTCCTCCAATTTAAGTTCTGATGTTTGACATACACTTCGAGTTTCCGGGGCTCTTTGTGGGGCAAACAATACCATTTAACATATTACCCGCTAATCTAGTCAATGTCAACGTTTTTCTGCTTGATTGAAAAATTTATATGAAACTTTACTTCTTTTTCTTTCTTTTATATAAAAGGGTCGTTTCCTGCCAAAATGAAAAACAAAAAGAGGCTGTGACAAAAGACTTGTCACAACCTCTTATTTTGAATAAACGGTGTTCTCCTGCCAACTCCTCGGTCACAAGTCACAATATCCATAAAACATAAGAAGCTGTTTTTTGAAATTGTTTCTTGTGACTCGGAGCTGAACGGCAGGCTTACGACCTCTTGGTAAACGGTGTTCAATCAGCTGACCCTCGGTATTAGCTCAAAAAACGGCAAAATATGAGGAACTATTTTGACGTTTGTTTCTCTAATACTCAGGTCAAAACGCTGATTTCACAACCTCTTTTTCGGTCAAGTTCAACAACAGTTTTTACGCGTCGATCTCTGGCGCTTTGCCCAAATGAGCTTGGATCATCCAGATACGTTTTTCTGTGGCTGTTTTGAATTCGATAAAGATATCTTGTGTTGGATCGTCGCCTTCTTCTCCAGAAACTTCGATTCCTTTTTGGTAAAGATCTGCTAGATAACGGTAGCCTGCAACAAGTGTTTCCAAACGTTCAGGAATCGTGCGGTCCCAACGTCCTACTTCATCAGGGATTTTCGTGTTGTCTGCAAATTCACGCAATGTAGAATAAGGTGAACCGTCTAATGTGATCAAGCGTTCGGATACTTCATCTAACTGAGCGTTCAAATCATCCATGAACTCATCCATCATTGGGTGCAATGTAAGGAAACCTGGTCCTCTCATGTACCAATGTGTTTGGTGAACAACAACAGACATTTGGCTTAGATCTGCAACTAATTGATTTAATACTTCTTTGGTTTGTTGGAATTTCATCTTTCTTGCCTCCTAACATTTTCTTACACTTAAAATAATAGTAGACTTTCAATGAAAAGTACAACAAAATCATTTACCTGAGAACGATTTTCAGTTCGCTTTTTTATCCGTAAAGCCAATCATTTTTCAGAATCAGCTAATTCTTCTCGCAGTTGAGCAAATTGCTGATAAGTCTGTGCTAAATGCTTTTGTGTCGAAACAAATAATGGATAGATTTTCTGATATTTTTTATGATCAGTTTCTTGTACTCCAACTTGCTCTTTCAATTCTATCAATTCCTGTGCTTCACTGATACTTTGAATCTTTCCGATGCTTCGCCAGCCTAAAATCACAGCTCCTAATGCGGATGCTTCTGTGACAGTAGGGAAAACAAGCGGGTAACCCAGTACATCAGCCATCATCTGACGAAAAATCGGAGATTGAGCAAACCCGCCTGTAGCACGGATCTCTGTGAGCTGATTTTCTTGGCAAACTCCTTTTAAAATCCGATAAAGATTGAGACAGATCCCTTCTAGAATCGCCTTCATCATTTCTTTTTCTGTATGTTGCCGCTGTAAACCGATAAAACTGCCAAACGCATCTGCGTCCCAAAGCGGTGCTCGCTCACCAAGCAAATAGGGATGAAAAATCAGACCATTGGCACCCGCTGGCACAAAAGCGATAGCCGAAAGCAGTGCGTCATATGGATTTTCTCCTTTTTCTTTAGCAGATTGAACGACTTCCTGTAAAAATGTATGCCCTGCCCAATCAAAGATGCCAGCACCATTGCTAGTCGCTCCTCCCACTACCCAATGTTTCTGATCCAGAACATAACAAAATGTCTCCAGTTCTGGATGGAACTGAGGCTGAGTAGTAATAAAACGAAGTGCTCCGCTCGTTCCTACGGTCAAAGCGGCGATCGTATCACCAAAAGCACCTAACCCTAGATTAGAAAGCGGCCCGTCTGCCCCTCCCAAAATAAATGATATATCATTTGGTAAACCTAGTTCTGTTGCTGTTTTTGATGGTAGACCTGTTACTTGATAGGTGGAAGGAAGCACTTGCGGCAATTGTTCTATCCGAATGTCCAAGTAGTCAAGCACTTCTTCTGCCCATTGGAATTCATGGATATCAAAATATCCAGTTCCTGAAGCTGTTCCGTAGTCGCTGATCAGTTCGCCAAACAATCTATAAAAGATATAGTCTTTGATACCGACAAAATAAGCAGTTTTTTTGAATAATTCAGGTTGGCTGTTTTGCAGCCACTTGATTTTGTTCAATGGTGTCATTGGATGAATCGGCGTCCCAGTCTGCCGATAAAATTCTTTGCCAAGCACGGTATATTTCAGTTTTTCTGCTTCGTCCGCTGCTCGGTTATCTGCCCAAGTGATCATTCGAGATAACGGTGTTTTCTCTTCATCCAACAATATCAGGCTATGCATCGCAGAGGAGAAGGAGACAAATTGAATGATTGTGTCTGAAGGCAACTGTTTAATTACTTCTTTTATAACGGTGCAGACACCTTGAAAGATCAATTCCTGATCTTGTTCTGCCATCCCTTGTGTTTCTTGGATCAAAGGGTAGCGAAAATAAGCGGATGCTGCTTCTTGGGCTTCATCTGTGAAAGCAACTGCTTTGGTTTGTGTGGTTCCGATATCTAATCCGATTGAAACGTTCATTTTTTCACCTCAAATTTTATGTATGTACAAAAATTTAGTTTAAGCTTGCGTATCTTGGTTTTGAAAAGGGGGAGATGGCGTGTTACTTTATTTTATCATTGGTTGCTGTATCGGATCATTTTTATGTTTAACCGCCCAGCGGATTCCGTTAGGTCACTCTATTATTTATCCTAGATCTCATTGTGTCAAATGCTGTCGTTCGCTTTCTTGGTATGAATTGATTCCGATTCTCTCGATCATCGTCCAACGATTTCGCTGCCGCTATTGCAGGTGTCGGTTGCCCTTCTACTATTTGTTGGCAGAAGCCTTATGTGGTGGTCTTTTTGTCTGGTTCTTTACTTTTTCTTCTGCAAGAAATTATTCGACGTTCATATGGATGCTTTCGGCTTTGCTATTTTCGTTGATGGATTTATTTTACTTCATGGTCCATTCTCACACGCTATTCTGTTCTTGGGCAATTTTATGGATTTTTTGGTTGCAGGCCGGCGTCTTCCAATGGCAAAGTGTGCTGTTAACGTTTATCGTAGGCGGTGTGTGCCTTCGCTATGGTCAATCCTATCTCGGAGCTGGCGATACTCTGTTGATGCTTTCTTGGAGTGGTGGCTTGTCTCTGGAAGAGTTGCTTCAGATCTTGTTTCTTGCTAGTCTGTTTGGAATATCCGTTTTTTCTGTTTACTTTATCTGTCATAAAAAAAAGTTGGAAAAGCTGCCTTTCATTCCTTTTTTGAGTAGTGCCTTGCTGATCGTCCTTCATTTTAGGTATTGAAAAAAGGTTGTGACAAACGACTTGTCACAACCTCTAATATACGGTGTTCCAAAAGTAGCTTTTTCGGCTTCTTATTTCTTTCCGCCCCAATGTCGACGAATGAAACCGGCACGTCCAGAACCTTCTCGATAAAGATTGTAATGGAGCTTGTTCTTCTTGTAATAGTCTTGGTGGTAATCTTCTGCCGGATAAAACTCGGTGCGCGGTTCGATTTTCGTTACGATCGGTTTGTCGAACCTGCCGCTTTCTTGTAAAGACTGCTTCGATCGTTCTGCGATTTTTCGTTCTTCTTCATCACCATAGTAAATAACAGGACGATAAGAATCGCCGCGGTCTGCAAACTGCCCTAGAGCATCAGTCGGATCGGTCTGCTGCCAGTAGATCTCCACCAACTGATCATAAGAAATAACTTCTGGGTCATATTCGATCTCTACGGCTTCTGTATGCCCTGTTGTGCCTGTTGTTACTTGTTCGTAAGTTGGATTTGGTACATGCCCGCCTGTATAACCGGATGTCACAGAAATGATCCCTGGCTGCTCTTCAAATGGTTTGACCATACACCAAAAGCATCCGCCTGCGAAAACTGCTTTTTTTGTCATATAAAATCCCCCTTTTTTCTCATCATACCTTGATTTCCAAAAGGAGGATAACGTTTTGCTTGTGACAGAAAAAACGGAAACTATTATACACGTGATACGGCTTCTGATAAATGCCAAAACGAACGTACTTGATCAAAAACGGTTAAATCAGGAATCACATATTCAGCAGAAGGAAGATTTATGTTTTCACCTATTCCCAATACATGCATGTTACCAGCCAAAGCTGCTTGACAACCAGCTTCTGAATCTTCAATGACCAAGCATGCATTTGGCGGTACATTCAATTGCTGTGCTCCTTTGAGAAAAACTTCTGGATCAGGTTTTGCTTTTGATACTTGCGTGCCGTCAATAAGGACATCAAAATAACTTGTCAAATTCGTTTTTTCTAAAATAAGGCATGCATTTTTGCTTGCTGATCCCAATCCGATCTTGATGTTTGTTTTTTTCAAGTACTCAAGAACAGCTATTGCACCAGGCAAAACGGATGTTTCATCCATTTTTTGAATCGCTTGAAGATATAGATTGTTTTTTTGCTCAGCAAAGGCTGATTTCTCTTTTTCTGAGAATTTCTGTTCTATTTTTCCAAATGACAGCAATCGCTCTAGTGACTCGGTTCTGGATATCCCTTTCAGTTGCTCGTTTTCTTTCTCAGTGAATGGAATGGACAGCTGGTTAGCTAAAACCAGCCACGCTTCGTAATGATAACGAGCTGTGTCTACAAGAACGCCATCTAAATCGAATAGTGTTGCTTTGATTTTCATCGATTACCTCCTTGAAAATGAACGACTTGAAGTAAAGATGCGATGTTTTTAGCTGTGCGATGAAGATTATCAGTGGCTTGCTGTAAAGCTTCTTGTAAAGGCACAGCTGCAGGAAGGATCGGAAAAACGGCCGAAATGCCAACATCTGCTGCTTTTTCGCTTCCTTTACCAACACTTCCGCAAATAGCTATCACAGGAACGCCCTCTGGTACTCTTCTAGCAATCCCAACTGGCGCTTTTCCTTTTAGACTTTGTCCATCTAGACGTCCTTCGCCTACGATTACGAGGTCTGCTTGCTGTACCCGTTTGTCGAACTCCAGTAAATCCAATACGTAGTCGATGCCAGAGACTATTTTCCCTGAAGCAAATGCTAACAGTCCTGCACCCATTCCACCACCAGCACCACTGCCCGATGCCTCGATTACTTGAGGGGCAAATCTCATATAAAAATCATGCATGGCTTGGTCAGCCACTGCTAATTCATTTTCTTTCAAGCCTTTTTGTGGTCCGAAAACAAAAGAAGCGCCTTCTTTTCCGCATAAAAGATTAGTAACATCAGTAATGACAGTGATTTTGGCTTTAATCAGCTCAATAGGCACATTCGTTTTATCAACTGTAGCAATTTTACCTAGATTTTCTCCCAGTGCTTCTACTTTTTGATTATCTTGATCGTAAAAAGCATAACCTAGACCTTCTGCCATGCCGATGCCGCCATCGTTGGTACTACTTCCGCCAACGCCGATGATGATGTGTCGAACACCTTGTTGCAACAATTGTCGTATCAGTTCTCCTACTCCTCGCGTGGATAACCTAAGTGGCTGTCGTTGGTTTAATGGGACATCTTTCAATCCGACGATTTCTGCCATTTCAAAAATCGCAGTTTGACCGTCTGAAGCGTACTGGATTTCTTTGTTTTTGCCAAATGCATTAGTAGCGACTGCTGTTTGCCGCTTCAACCTTAAACTGTCTGCTAATGATGAAACCGTTCCTTCTCCTCCATCGCCTATAGGTAGCAGATCATATTCAGCCTGAACAAAAACTTCTTGAAAACCCGATTGAATGGCTTGTGCTGCCTCTAAGGCTGTCAGACTTTCTTTGAAAGAATCTGGCGCAATCAGAATACGCATTATTTTCCCCTCCGTTCCAAGATCAGTTCTTTTTCCAGCTGGTATTGGTCTTCATTGACAAAAATAGGTAATGTTTCTTTTGTCTCTTTTTTTATTACTATTTGTTTTTTTGTCAAAACAAATAGCAACCTGTGATTTTTCCAAATAAAAGGAAAAGAAATTTTTTCCCATGCTGAAGGAAGTCTTGGAGAAATAGAAAGAGTTCCATTCGTTACTGTAATACCTGAAAAACCAAATATAACTGCTAGCCATAGTGCTCCTAATGAAGCAGCATGAATTCCGTCATCTGATGAATGCGGATCTGGTCCTAAATCAATCAGGCACGCTTCTTGGAATAAATGATACGCCCATTCCATTTCTTGGATACGGCAAGCCTCTATGGCGTGAATCGCTTTACTCAACGATGAGTCGTGGATCGTTTTGTTTTCATAGTAATGCAAATTCTTAGAAACGATTGGTTGAGAAAAATACTCAGGTAATAAGTATAACAGCATGACAAGATCTGCTTGCTTGCTGACTTGGAGTTCATTTACTTCGCTACGGGCATAATCAAGTAAAATAGACTGGCTGCCAGGACGTTCTTTGTAAGTGGTCAAATCAATAACTGGCTTACTGAGATACGTGTCATCTTGCGGAATCAGCTGTTCTTTGTTAGGCACTGGCAAATATAACTTATCTAAAAAATTTTGACATTCTTTCAAAAAAAGCGGATCGCCAGCTTGATATTTAACAGCTAAGGCCACATTATAATGCGCCAGATAGTTCGTATATGCATTATTGTCGATATATTCTGTGTATTCATCTGGACCAATGACTCTGTGTATCTCTAAATGATCATCGACTTTTACAGCTCTGCTCAGCCAAAAAGCTGCTGTTTCATGAATGAGCGTTTTTCCCTTTGTTTCTAAAAACGATTGATCCTCTGTTGCTTGGACATACTCTTGAACGGCATAAGCAAGGTCTGCACTGATATGATGTTCTGCGGCAGCTGAAGCAACTTCTTGTCTTGTTCCGGTTTTGATATTCAATGCAGCAAATTTGGGTGTCTCTTCCTGACCAGTGTGTGCGCTCTCCCATGGGAAAAGTGCACCTTGATAGTGATAATCTCTTGCTTTTTGCCGTGCGCCTTCTAATCGATCATAACGGTACAGCAGCAAATTCTTTGCTACTTCAGGAAACTGATATAAAAAGAAAGGCAGGATAAAAATTTCCGTATCCCAGAAAACATGCCCTTTATAACCTTCGCCAGTTAGTCCCTTCGCCCCTACACTAACACTTGGATCATTGCGGGGAGTCATAATCTGTAAATGGTAAGCAGCGAAGTCCATCGCTAACTGATCGAAAGAAGAATCACCTTGGATCGTTATCCGATGCTGATGCCAAAAATCTGTCCAATAAGACATCGACTGCTCTAAAATTTCTGTATAACTAACGCTTTTCTGGGCTTGGGCAATACTTTTCTTAAACGGGTCTGTTTGCTGAAGAGAGGTAGAGAGTACGATGATCTTCTCCAGCGTAAAGGACGTATTTTTTCTGATCTTTTCTGAAAAGGAAGCGGTGATCCGGCGATTTTTTGCTTGGAATACACCTGCTTTATTGAATTTAGCTGCAATCCCAATATCAATTTTACTTTCTGTTGTCTGGTAGGATGCACTGATCAAATCGTCACCAAATACTCGCAGTTCTTTTTCAACCAACTGCTGTGTACCAAAATTGGTTTGCTGTCCATCGATACCTGTTTTCACGTCTACTTGGCAGTCTTCGGTCAACGGCTTGATGACCACTTTCAGGGCTGCCTGATGGAGATTGTTTTGATCAGCAACACGACAAGTAATGACTTCCACTTTTTTTCCTTGAGCAGTTTCAATGAGCGCATAGCGTTTAAGCTCTCCCGTTTCTAAATCTAGTACCCGCTCATATGCAAGAACTTTCATCGTCTCAAGAGAAAAATGTTCACCGTCGATTTTTATTTCCCATCTGATGACATCTGGGAGATTCACTAACTCGGCTGATTCTGCTCCTAAAGGTCGGTTATATACACCAGCTGCAAACATTCCCCTTACTTGATTCCGATAGTCTTCCTCCTGCCTTCCTCTAATACCAAAAAATCCATTCCCAATGGTCATCTGACTCGCATACTTATTGATATACTCTAAATCAAACTGTTTTTCTTCTACTTTCATAAGGTAATAACTTCTCCTGTTTCTGCCGAACGATATAAATTTTCCACCAGATTCTGGATGACATATCCTTGCCAGCCATCTGCAATCATCTGAGTCTGGTCACCGAGCGCCCGATTCACAAAATGAGCCATACTTAGTTCATGTGGGTCATTAACTGGCGTAGTCTTTTGTAAGGAAACCAGCTTTCCATCTACATCTTCGAATAGTTCGCCTGGATACAGATTAGCACCTGCCTGATCGCCACAAAAAGCCACATTCAGTTTGTCTTCTCTGATATTCAAAGCAAACGAAGTATTCAGTTGGATGATCTTGCCGTTTTCTAATTCCAGTGTGCCAAAAATTGCATCTTCTACTGTGAATTTGCTTGGATCCCATTTCCCGAATTTCCCTGAATTTTTTTTCGTACCAATTTTTTGGAAGCTGTACGCCCGAACGTTTTTTACTTTAGGAAATCCAGTAATATACATCGCTGTATCAAGCATGTGAATGCCATAATCGATCAAAGGCCCGCCTCCTTGAAGTTCTTTGTCGATAAACGTTCCCCAGCCTGGAACACCAGACCGACGAAGCGCATTCGCTTCTACGTAATAAATATCCCCGAGAACATCAAGATAATTCTTGATCATTGTTGCTTCGTCAGAAAAACGATGCTGGAATCCATAAGCCAAAATCTGCCCGTTTTTATCGGCTGTCTCTGCCATCTTTCTTGCTTGATCAGCTGTCATAGCTGGTGGTTTCTCGCACATCACTGAAGCATTAGCTTCGAGGGCAGCCAATACATGTTCGAAGTGAAAGCGATTGGGTGTACAGACACTCACGATATCGGGAGAAATCTCATTCAGCATTTGTGTAACTGATGTATACGCATGAGAAAATCCTGTACGTCGGCAAAAGTCTTCTGCTCGCTGGCTGACTGGATCAACCACAGCGGCCAATTCTAAGACATCTGATCTTTTTTGATAATAAGCAGCATGTACTTTTTCTGCTACTTGTCCAGCGCCTATGATTGCTACTTTCTTCATTTATTTCTCCCTCCTTTGCTTATTTACTTATTGTTTTTCTTTCTCTATTCTTTCTCTAAATCATTTAAATGACGCGCTGTTTCCAGACAGTTTTTCAAGTATTGCAATGATTCCTGATAAATTTTCACTTCATTTTCTCCTCGCAAACGACATTCATATACCATATAACCTTCATACTCATTTTGAAGTAGCGTTTGAAAATGGCGAGTAAAATCAATTGCGCCAGATCCTGGTTGGTAGCGATGATTATCTGCTAAATGGATATGACCCACATACTCTTTTTGCGTAGTCAGTGCTTTTGAAATATCATCTTCTTCAATATTCATATGATAAAAATCAGCGATGATCTGCACATGTTTCAATTGATTAGAGTCAATGTAATGACGCGCATCCGCTAACAAATTGATCATATGGTCTTGGTATCGGTTCAAAGGCTCCAAATAAATAACCGTACCTGTTTCTTCGGCTACTTTATCTAAATAACGAAGTGATTCGCTGACTGCTTTATAGTCTCCTTCTTTGCTTCGGGGTGAAACCATCGGCGGTAATCGATAAGTGAACATTCCCCAAGCTGCTGGGATAACGATTCCTTTGCCGCCAACCTCGCTTAGTGCACGCAAAATCTCAGCAATTTGACGTACACCATTAAGACGCCGTTCTTCGATGAAGTCACCGATCCACCCATCGTATCCGTTACAAGCTGTCACTACTGGGATCCCTGTTTCTTTGATTGCCTGTTTGACTGTGTCGATATTTTCTATTAACAACTTACCATCGATTTCGTATTCTTCAAATCCACAGTCTTTGATAAATCTAAATTTTTCTAAAATGTCTCTTGGGAAAAATGCTTGATCTTGCGTACCGAATTTCATTGTTCTCCTCCTTGTACTTGAACACCCATTTTGATACTTTCTTCTGGGTGCTGATCTACATAACGCATGTAAGCTTCTGCGCTTTCTGCAAATGGCACAACTGGATCAATGATTTCTTCACAATCCAAGTAACCGTTCATCAATAATTCCCAACATGTGTCCTCGATTCGTTTACGGTTCCATCTTGGGTAATCTGGGTTTGGTTCACTAGATGCTCGAGCAAAGACGATTTTTGCATTATTGAAATGTGCTTCGCGACCAAGATTAAACCCAGCTGGAAAAGGTTTAGCAAAGGCAACATAAGAAATGATCCCGCCATAGCCGATCCCTCTTAAAGAAGCTTGTAATGCGGCAGCACTGCCACTCGTTTCAATAACTGAATCTACTCCACGTTTATCTGTCAATTCCTTTAGACGAAAACCGACATCTGCTTTCATAGGATCTAGCGTGTAATCGGCACCGTATTTTTCTGCTAATTCTCTACGCTGCGCTATGGGATCGATCCCAACGATGGTAGTAGCACCTGCTTTTTTATCTAATTGAATCGCAATTTGCCCGATAGCGCCTAAACCGAAAATTGCTACAGCATCACCTGCTCGAACATGTACTTCCCGGATACCACCTAAAGCGAATTGAGCAGGATCGTAACATACTGCATTTTTCCATTGATCCAACCGATCAAGTTTACGTAGTTTATAATTATCAACACCGTTTGTAATTAGTGTTTCACGAATGGGTCCATAAGTGCAGACTAACTCTCCTTTTTGATACTCTGTCACCAAACTGCCCGTTTCTTCGATCGTACCGACAATCATATTTCCTAATTGAAATTCGCCAAATACCACACCACGTTGGCTTCCTTCTTCTCTTGGCAAGAATAGGCGCCATTCTTCTGAAAATTCTTCATCGATAAATGGACTTAATCCTCTAAAGTCGACAATTTCTGTTCCTGGTTTTGGAGTAGCGAAAATTACTCGGATACGTACTTCGTTCTTTTCGATCTCACGGTCTTCGTAATCTTTGAATCCGGCTATTCTTGGTTCTAATGCAACTAATTTTTTCATCTTTTCTTTCCTCTTTCTTTTCTTTTTATCCTTTTACGCCGCCTTCGACTAAATCACCTTTAATGAATCGTTCAGATAACGCATACATAATGATGACTGGTAAAGCGGTCACCAATGAAGCGGCCATCATTCGTCCCCAAATGTAGTCTGGTGTACTGAATAATGTGTTCAAACCGATTGGTAAAGTAAATTTTTCGGAGGTCGACAGGAAAATCGAAGCAAATAAATAATCATTCCACGAAACCATAAAACAATAAACGAAGACAGAAATGATTCCAGAAATAGCCAATGGTATAATGATCCGAATAATGATCTGGATCCGGCTAAGACCATCGATCATTGCTGCTTCTTCAATATCAGTCGGAATCGTGTCAAAATAACTTTTTAGCATGAATATCGCAGTAGGAAGTGTTTGAACGACCATCGTGATAATCAGTGCTGTATTGGTATCATACAAACCTAGACCGGAAATGATTTTAAATAATGGAACAACGATCAAAATACCGGAAAACATATAGACGGTATAAAAGCTAGCATTGATTTTCGAGCGAGCTTTGAAGCGTAGTTTTGACAAAGCGTATGCCCCGCTGATCCCAATCACTACTGCAGTTACGGAGGCTATCAAGGAGATCACTAAACTATTTTTGAAATACATGATGAATGGAAAAATCTCAGCATTGAAAATATCCTGATAATGTTCAAAAGTCCATTCTTTCGGAAAAATAGTTTGTGTCGTTGCAATTGCTTCTTGTGAATCCTTGAATGATGTCATCAGCATGATCAAAAATGGAAACAAATTGACAGCTAACAGCAACAGAATCGCCGCATAAAATAAGATTTTCTTGCTCTTTTTATTTTTCATTTTAAGTCCACCTTCTTTCGTGAGAGCAAGACGACCGCTGCAATAATGATGAACAATAGGATAGATATAGCTGCTGCTTTTCCAAGATCATTGAACGCAAAGGCTGTCTGATACAAATAAACGCCTAAGATATTGACTTTATTCGTCAGTAGATAGACATCTGTAAACATATAGAACATCCAGATAGATCGTAAAACAATCACAGTTGCTAGTACTGGTTTGATTGCCGGCAGTGTCACGATCTTGAACTTCTGCCAAGCATTTGCACCGTCCATTTCAGCTGCTTCATAAAGCGTTTTGTCGACTGTTTGCAAAATAGCCAAAAATGAAATAAACGCATACGGATAGTATCTCCAGATAGCAAACAAAACGACCATAAAGAAGCTAGCAACTGGCTGGTCGAACCACAGCGGTGCTTCGTTGAAAAGCTGCAACCTATCTACTAACAGATCATTGACGATTCCATAACTATTATTGAACATATATTTCCAAGCAAAAATCAAAGAAATAGATGGCGTAACATAACTTAATAAAATCAGTGAACGCACCGTTTTCCTAAATCTGAACTTGCGGTTAAGCAAAATAGCTACGGCTAATCCTAAAGCTGTACTGCCTGCTACAACTAAGAATGTGTAAGCAACTGTTAAACCTAAAGAACGATAAAATTCACTATCACTTAAAATTTCAAGATAATTGCTTAATCCGATAAAAACGGCGTCTAAGTTAGGATTCAGCGGCATATCGAAAAAACTGATCTGAATATTGGAAAGCATTGGAATCAGCACTAAAACAGCTAATAAAAGTATGCTTGGTGCTAAAAGTCCCATGGCTAATTTTAAGTCAGAATGTTTCCTTGGACGATTCATTGAAATCTCCCCCTGATAATCTGCCAATAGCTATCTACTTTTTTCGGTCACTATTGGCAGAACTTCATGTTATTTCGTATTTTTTTGTGCGTCAGCTAAAGCTTGATCGACATCTTCGTTGCCAACAGTTACTTGATTCACCGCTTTTCCGATCACACCTGAGCTTGTGATATCTCCCATTTTCGTGAAATTCTTTTCCCCGACTAGTCCAAAGACTTGTACTTCATCAAAAGCACTAGCAATCTCAGATGGCAGCTCGCCAAAAGACTTGATGACTTCATTTTCTTTGTAACCATCCAGTTCGACTACTTGTTTATTCACTGGTTGAGCACCACCAGGAGACATCAAGACCCACTTTTCCATGTTTTTCGGTTGAGATAAGAAAGCTGTGAATGCTTCAGCAGCCTCTTTTTGTTTCTCGTCTAGACCAGAAGAAATCGTCAATCCAGATACTGTTCCATAGACAGCTTGATCTTTTTGTGTTGGGATAGCAAAACCGATATTTTCTGAGTTCCCCGCTTCATAAACAGAAGGCAAAATGTAAGTTGAATAGATTGCCATTGGTGCTGTTCCATTCATGAAAGCATCTTTGATTTCTGTCACATCATTAGAGCCTGGCATCATGTATTGGGATAAGTTTTGATAAAACGACAATGCTTCTCTCATCTTTTCCGTATCGATCGTTACCTCGCCTTCATCATCCAAAACATTTGCTCCATTTGACAAAGCAAATTGAGAGAACGCTTGCTCACTCATTGTTCCTTCAGCAGTAGGCATAGCAATTCCATATTGTTTATTCTCTTTATTTGTGAAATGTTGAGCAATTTTTAAAATATCATCCCAATTTTCTGGTTCTGAAAAACCAGCTTCTGCTAATTTTTCTTTGTCATACCAAATACCTTGAACCCAGCCGCTAATTGGTGCAGCAATATAGCTTTTTCCATCTTCTGAACGAACAAGGTTTTTGGCTCCGTCATAATAATTATCTTCTCCAGCTTCCTCGATAACGTTTTGGACTGCCGTCTGATCAATCAGTTCATCTTTATCCATCACTTTAGCAAAATCCTGACTGACTTCCATTACTTCTGGTAATTTACCGGAACGAGCTAACGTAACGATTTTCGTATTGAACGCTGATTCTTCTACCGGCACTTGCTTGATTTTGATGTCTGGATTTTCTTTTTCAAAATCAGCAACCAGTTCATTGATCACACTTAATCGTTCCTGTTCGACAGAAGAGTGCATGAATTGAATCGTTGTCTGTTGTGATTCGTTAGAGCTTTGACTTTCACCACAAGCAGTAAGAAGAAATCCAGTAGCTAGCAGACAGGTAGTAACAATAATTTTTTTCATTTTTTTCCACCTCTTATTTTATTATTTTCAGCCACATGTATTCATAAGGCTGGAATCTCAACTTTTGTTCTTGACTGCAATGGATAATTTGACCAGAAAACAAATCTTGGTAGTCTCCTTTTGGTAAAAGATAGTCTGCTGATTGGTCGGAAAAGTGTTGGATGACTAAAACTTTCTCTTCCTTCGCTTCGCGGATAAAACTAATAAAAGAATCTGCTGAATCGAGCAAGTGAATCAAACTATTCGGATGGAAGGCTTTTTCTTTTTTTCGAATAGCTAGCATTTGTGTCAACTCTTCATACACTGCTGTTCTTAATGGGTCTGTCTGCAACTCTTTCTCAATATCTGCTAACGAAAATTTTTGCCGATTGATTTTTCGATTCTCTCCTGTTTTTTCTACGCCTTTGTAATCATTTCGACTTCCTAGGACACTTTGAATATAAATTGCCGGTACACCTGGTAGCGTTACCAAAAATGAATGAGCAGCTAAAAAGCGTTTGCTTCTCCATTCCAACGTCTCTGTTGGAGAGCTCAATGCATCTAGATACGTCGCGTTTATCTCATATGGACTAGTCGTTCCATCTGGATTTTTCTTGTAGTTTACTCGGGCCCCCTCTTTCTTCAGCTGTTCCACTAAATCAAGGATTGTTGTTTCTGGCAAAATACCTCGTACCGGATTCAATCCGATACCGTCATGGGAGGCTAAAAAATTGAAAAAAGTTGTTTTTTTCGATGCGAAATCGATGGTTTTTAACCATTCTTTCAACTTACTTGTATTACCCGAACGAATCGCTTGAAGGGTCAAAGGTGGTAGCGAAAACTGATAGACCATCTGTGCTTCATTCTCGCCATTCCCAAAATAACTGATATTATCTTTGTGTGGCACATTTGTCTCAGTGATCAATACCGTTCCTGGAGCTGCTTCATCAACGATTGCACGGAATAATTGGATGATTTTATGCGTTTCTGGCAGGTGTATACAAGAAGTTCCTAGTTCTTTCCATAAAAATCCCACAGCATCCAAGCGAATAAATGAAGCGCCTTTTTCTAAGTAAAACAAAAGAATATCGATCATTTTCAATAAAACTTCTGGATTTTTAAAATTCAAGTCTACTTGATCTTCGCTAAAAGTCGTCCATACATGTTTTTCTTTCCCGTTTTTGTCGATGAAAGTTGTAAGTAGTGGACTAGTCCTTGGTCTAGTCACGCTACTTGTATCTGTATCCAGTGGCAAATCAATAAAAAATTCTTTGTACGTATCATTCAAGTTTAAATATTCCTGAAACCAAGTACTTTCGGCAGACATATGATTGCAGACAAAGTCGAACATTAACCGTGTTTCGCTTCTCATTTCTTCTATATCTTCCCATGTGCCCAAACGGTCGTTGATTGCCTGATAATTTACAACGGAGAAACCATCATCAGATGTATATGGGAAAAATGGCAAGAAATGTACAACACTAAATGTATCTGCCAAATACTTTTGATAAAATTTCTTAAATGTACGCAAAGTTGGTTGCTGCTCTTCAAAAAATTGATCCCCATAAGTAATCAAGAAAATATCTTCTTCGTCCCAATGCAGTTTGCCTGCCTGGCCTTTCTTCTGCTGATAATCACTGACTTTTTGTTCAATCATAGAGGCGGTTTTCTCAGCCAAATCTGAGTCGCGATAAATCGCTTGTAAAAGTTTTGTAGACATCGGATTCCCCTTTCTTTTTTGGTAGCGTTCCCAACGATTTGATCATATTATGGAAAACGCTTACTGTCAATAGCATTTTTTTAAATAATTTTGATATACGCAAAAATACAAATAAGAAAGCTTATGTATCAATATTTAATGGCTTCTTAAAAAAATATGGTCTCTCATGATCATGCAAGCTATTCCTAAATTTTCAAAATCATAGACAAAAAAGAATGTCTATTGTACTATGGAATTATTCTAAAACGCTCCCAAAAAGGAGGTGCATATAAAATTGAAACCTACTATTTATGACATTGCGAACAAAGCCAATGTCTCCAAATCAACTGTCTCCAGAGTATTAAATAACCAGCCAAATATCTCTGATAAAGCAAAAGCAAGTGTACTTCAAGCAATCAAAGAATTGAATTATGAACCGAGCAAAATTGCAAGAGGACTGTCAGGAAATGGTTTTGACGCGATCCTAGCATTATCTCATCGTACTTCTCATACGACCTATGGCAATCCTTTTTTTTCAGATGTTATTCAATCCATTTCTGCCGTTTCTGAACAAAATAACTTCGACTTGATTCTACAAACGGCAAAAACACCAGAAGAAGAGCTAGAAAAATGCGCGAAAAAGATCCAAGAAAAAATGATTCGAGGAATTATTATTTTAAGCTCTACGATGGATGAAACACTTCTTTTTGAATTGGATCAATACAATATTCCTATTGTGGTAATCGGAAAAGTCGGAAACGACTACACGAACATCTACTCAGTGGACACGGATAATTTCCAGGATAGTTACGATTTGGTGGAAACACTGATCAAGAATGGACACCGTCATATCGGCTGTCTCCATGCTCCGACAGAAGTTTATGTATCCAATGATCGTCTCAATGGTTACCGTCAATGCTTATTTGATCATCACCTAGATATCCGTAATGAATGGATCATAGACGGCGGCTTTCGCTTAGAAGACAGCATGGCAGCAATGAATGATTTAATGAAGCTGCGAGAAAGACCAACTGCGATTTTTTCTACCGATGCATTAAAATCATTGAGTATTTACAAAGTGGCAGAACAAACTGGAAAGCAGATACCTGATGATCTTTCGATCGCAGGATTCAGTGATCCCTTATTGTCCTCCCTATTTTCGCCACAGCTGACTCGGATAGACATTCCAACAAATCAGTTAGGAATCAAAGCCACAGAACTTTTATTCCAATTGATCCATCACCAATACCCAGAAGAAAAAAGAATCATTCTTTCAACCGAGATTACTCTCACAGATTCGATCCAACAACAAGAAATGTAGGGCAGATTTATAAAAGAACAGAAACACTGAGGATAAGTCAGTTACTCTGTTCTTTTTTCAATCACTCATCCCCCATTACCCCCTCCCGGTATTTTAGCGGGTTTTTCTTTATTTTCCATCTGTTTTAGATAGCTGTGGATAACTATAATGTTTGTGTTAAACTATTTTTTCCACAGGGAAGAAAAAACTATTTTTAACCACGCTGTGTATAAGTTTTTATAGTTCATTTTTTCAAACTCATTACCCTTATTTCAATCCATGTTATTTGGGGATACTTATCTCTAAAACATAAATAGAATAACAGATATGTCTACTGGTTTTGTTTTATTCGAGGAACTATTCACTAATAGCTAGCAAAATATTAAAAATAACCACTCTATCTTCCCATGAATTTATTTTCCCTTCAAATAATGATCTATCTTTATTTTTATTGATTGACTTCTCTGGGAAGTTGATCGTTCCGATACCTTAATTGGATACGAACCGATGTTGTTAAGATCCTTTCCCACTTTTCTTCTAGTTAGACAAATTATTTTAGACAAACCAAAAAAGAGGTTGTGACAATAATTTGTCACAACCTCTTTTGTAAAATATCTATTTTGTTTGATTGTTCATTGCGTCTTCTGCAGCCATTTGTGCTTCAATATCTGAAATACTGTAGACATTTTCGCTTGCTACACCGACTTCTTTTGGTTCCATGTCACGGTAACGTTGCATACCAGTACCAGCTGGGATGATCTTACCGATAATAACATTTTCTTTCAAACCAAGAAGAGGATCTTTCTTACCGCGGATCGCAGCATCCGTCAAGACACGAGTTGTTTCTTGGAATGATGCAGCAGATAAGAAACTATTTGTTTCTAATGATGCTTTTGTGATACCTAGCAAGACTGGTCGAGAAGTTGCAGGAACGCCTCCTGAGACTAGCGTATTGTAGTTTTGATCTTTAAAGTCTGCGATGTCTAATAATGTACCTGGTAAGATATCTGTATCACCTGGATCCATTACACGAACTTTACGCAGCATTTGACGAACCATTACTTCAATATGCTTGTCGCCGATTTCTACCCCTTGCATACGGTAAACACGTTGTACTTCACGAAGCAAGTAGTTTTCAACAGATAATACATCGCGGACTTGCAACAATTGTTTTGGATCGATTGATCCTTCTGTCAATGGTGCACCACGGTGGATCATATCGCCTTCTGCTACTTTCATACGTGCTGTATAAGGAACAGTATACGTACGTGTATCTGTTTTTCCTTTGATTGTTACTTCTTTGGTACGTGTTGCAGGATCTTCTGAGATATCGATGACATCCCCTGTTACTTCTGTGATCACTGCTTGCCCTTTCGGATTACGTGCTTCAAAGATTTCTTGGACACGAGGAAGACCTTGAGTGATATCGTCTCCGGCAACCCCACCTGTATGGAATGTACGCATCGTCAACTGAGTACCAGGTTCACCGATTGATTGAGCGGCGATCGTACCAACTGCTTCTCCGACTTCAACGTCAGAGCCAGTTGCAAGGTTACGTCCGTAACAATGTTTGCAGACACCATGTTTTGTATTACATGTGAAGACAGAACGAATTGTCACTGTTTCGACACCTGCATCAACGATTTGTTTTGCGATGTCTTCGGAAATCAATTGGTTTCCTGCGATAATCAATTCATTTGTTTCAGGATGACGTACTTCTTTACGAGTGTAACGTCCCACTAAACGATCTTCTAATGATTCGATGATTTCATTTCCTTCGCGGATGGCTTGGATTTCAAGACCTCGGTCAGTACCGCAATCTTCTTCACGGATGATTACATCTTGGGCCACATCAACCAGACGACGAGTCAAGTAACCTGAATCGGCAGTCTTCAAGGCTGTATCGGTCATCCCTTTACGAGCCCCGTGAGTTGAGATAAACATTTCCAAGACGGATAGTCCTTCACGGAAGTTCGAAATGATTGGCAATTCCATGATTCGACCATTAGGAGCGGCCATCAAACCACGCATTCCGGCAAGCTGTGTAAAGTTGGAAATGTTCCCACGAGCTCCAGAATCAGACATCATGAAGATTGGATTTTTCGCTTCCAAACCTTCCATCAGTTTTTGTTGGATGCTGTCTTTTGCAGCATTCCAAACAGCAATGACACGTTCATAACGTTCGTCATCTGTGATCAGACCACGACGGAATTGTTTTGTAATAGTTTCAACTTGTTTATGGGCATTTTCAATGATTTCTTGTTTTTCATTCAGTACACTGATGTCAGCGATCCCTACAGTGATACCGGCATGTGTCGAATGTTTGTACCCTAAGTCTTTCATACGGTCAAGCATCTTAGAAGTTTCTGTTACTTTGAATCGTTTGAAGACTTCTGCGATGATGTTTCCTAAGTTTTTCTTCTTGAACGGTAATACTAATTCTTGCTCTTTGATATGTGCAGGAATATCAGTACCAGCTTCAACAAAGTATTTGTCCGGTGTTTGGACGGTCAAGTTGAAGTCTGTTGGTTCATTCAGATAAGGGAATTCAGGAGGCATGATCTCGTTGAAGATGATCTTACCAACTGTTGTGATCATCGTACGTTCTTTTTGCCATTCAGTAAATGGTTTTTCACCTAATGAGTTAGGGTTCACACCGATACGTGAATGTAAATGAACATATCCGTTGCGCCATGCGATAACGGCTTCGTTTTGATCTCTGAAGACCATTCCTTCGCCTTCGCGTCCTTCTTCTTCCATTGTCAAGTAGTAGTTACCTAGAACCATATCTTGAGAAGGAGTAACAACTGGTTTACCATCTTTAGGGTTCAAGATGTTTTGAGCAGCTAACATCAACATACGTGCTTCTGCTTGTGCTTCTTCATTCAATGGAACGTGGACAGCCATTTGGTCTCCATCGAAATCGGCATTATAAGCTTCACATACAAGTGGATGCAAACGGATTGCGCGTCCTTGTACTAAAACTGGTTCGAATGCTTGGATACCAAGTCGGTGAAGCGTAGGTGCCCGGTTCAGCAATACTGGGTGTTCCTTGATTACGTCTTCTAAGACATCCCATACTTCGTCTTCTTGACGTTCGATTTTACGTTTCGCATTTTTGATGTTTGAAGCTAGTTCGCGTTGAACAAGCTCACGCATCACGAATGGTTTGAATAATTCGATAGCCATTTCTTTTGGAAGTCCACATTGGTACATCTTCAAGAAAGGTCCAACAACGATAACAGAACGACCGGAGTAGTCGACACGTTTACCTAGCAAGTTTTGACGGAAACGACCTTGTTTCCCTTTCAACATATGAGAAAGAGATTTCAATGGGCGGTTACCTGGTCCAGTAACTGGACGTCCGCGACGACCGTTATCGATCAATGCATCTACTGCTTCTTGCAGCATACGTTTTTCATTTTGAACGATGATTCCAGGTGCGTTCAAGTCTAATAAACGTTTCAAACGGTTATTACGGTTGATTACACGACGGTAAAGATCATTCAAGTCACTTGTTGCAAAACGTCCACCTTCTAATTGAACCATTGGGCGTAAATCTGGTGGAATAACAGGGATAACGTCCATAACCATCCAGCTTGGTTGATTTCCTGAAGCGCGGAATGCTTCTAAAATATCCAAACGGCGGATTGCACGTGTACGTTTTTGTCCTTGTGCAGATTTCAATTCTTCTTTCAATTCGGCTGCTTCTGCATCTAGATCAACATTATCAAGTAATTGTTTGATCGCTTCTGCACCCATAGCAGCTTGGAATTCTTGTCCATATTGTTCACGTTTTTCGCGATATTCGCGTTCTGTCAACAATTGTTTTTTCTCTAAATTCGTATTTCCTGGTTCGATGACTACATATGAAGCAAAATAAATGATTTCTTCCAAAGCGCGTGGGCTCATGTCTAATACAAGACCCATACGTGAAGGAATCCCTTTAAAGTACCAGATATGTGAAACAGGAGCTGCTAATTCAATATGTCCCATGCGTTCACGGCGAACTTTCGAACGAGTAACTTCCACTCCGCATCGATCACAAACGATTCCTTTATAACGGATACGTTTGTATTTTCCGCAGGCACATTCCCAGTCTTTTGTAGGACCAAAAATCCGCTCACAGAACAACCCTTCGCGTTCAGGTTTTAAGGTACGATAGTTAATCGTCTCAGGTTTTTTTACTTCACCGTAAGACCAGCTTCTGATTTTTTCGGGAGAAGCCAAACCTATTTGCATACTTTCGAATTTATTTACATCGATCAAAAGGGGTTCCCTCCATTTCATTTAATGGCAAACCGCAAGACGGCTGATCTTCGACCGCCTTGCAGCTCATAGACCGGATTAGTCTAAATTATCTTCTGCGGTTTCAAAGTTTTGGATGACATCGTCTTTTTCATCTTCCACTTGTTCAGCAGCTTTCTTTTCTAATTCTTTGGCAGTTTGCTGTTCGGCAAATTTTGTCAAAGCATCAACAGTGATCAAATCGTCGTCTTCATCGTCCATGTCGCGAAGTTCGATCTCTGTTTCTTCGATATCCAAGACACGCATGTCCAGACCTAGTGATTGCAATTCTTTCACCAATACGCGGAATGATTCCGGTACACCTGGTTTTGGAATTGGTTCACCCTTGACGATTGCTTCGTATGTTTTCACACGTCCGACTACGTCATCTGATTTGTATGTCAAGATTTCTTGTAAAGTGTAAGCCGCACCGTAAGCTTCCAGTGCCCATACTTCCATTTCACCAAAACGTTGTCCGCCAAATTGAGCTTTACCTCCCAATGGTTGTTGTGTAACCAATGAGTAAGGTCCGATTGAACGTGCATGCAATTTGTCATCGACCATGTGAGCAAGTTTGATCATGTACATCACACCGACAGACACACGTCCATCAAATGGTTCACCTGTACGTCCGTCGTACAGAACAGTTTTCGCATCGCTGGCCATACCGGCTTCACGAACTGTTTCCCATACGTCTTCATCACTTGCACCATCAAATACTGGCGTTGCTACGTGGATACCTAACTGACGTGCAGCCATACCCAAGTGTAATTCCAATACTTGCCCGATGTTCATACGTGAAGGCACCCCTAAAGGATTCAGCATGATATCGATTGGTGTTCCATCAGGTAGGAATGGCATATCTTCTTCCGGCATAATACGGGATACAACCCCTTTATTTCCGTGACGACCGGCCATTTTATCCCCTTCATGGATTTTACGTTTTTGAACGATATAAACACGAACTAACATGTTTACGCCTGGTGACAATTCATCTCCAGCTTCACGAGTAAAGATTTTCACATCGTGAACGATCCCGCCACCGCCATGCGGTACACGTAATGATGTATCGCGGACTTCACGAGCTTTTTCGCCAAAGATCGCATGCAATAGACGTTCTTCTGCAGATAATTCTGTTACCCCTTTTGGCGTGACTTTCCCTACAAGCAAATCGCCATCTTGGACTTCTGCACCAATACGGATGATACCCATTTCGTCTAAATCTTTCAATGCGTCTTCCCCGACATTAGGGATTTCGCGTGTGATTTCTTCAGGTCCTAATTTTGTATCGCGGGCTTCTGATTCATATTCTTCAATATGGATAGAAGTGTATACGTCATCTTTTACCAAACGACGGCTCATGATGATCGCATCTTCATAGTTGTACCCTTCCCAAGTCATGAAACCAACTAAAACGTTTTGGCCTAGAGCCATTTCGCCTTGTTCCATAGATGGTCCGTCTGCCAGAGTATCCCCTTTTTCGACTTTTTCACCTAAATGAACGATTGGACGTTGGTTGTAGCTTGTTCCGGAGTTTGAACGACGGAATTTTGTTACATCGTATTTATCTAATGCACCGTTGTCGCGGCGTACGCGGATTTCAGAAGCATCAACGTATTCAACGACACCGTCATGTTTACATAACAAAGCAGCTCCTGAGTCATGCGCTGATTTGTATTCCATACCAGTACCAACCCATGGTGCTTGAGGATTGATCAACGGCACTGCTTGACGCTGCATGTTGGCACCCATCAAGGCACGGTTAGAGTCATCGTTTTCCAAGAAAGGAATACATGCTGTCGCAACGGCAACTACTTGTTTAGGTGATACGTCCATGTAGTCTACTTTATCAATAGATACTTCTAAGTTTTCACTTTGAGCACGAGCCATAACAACGTCTTGAGCAAATGTTCCATCTTCATTCAATGGGCTGTTTGCTTGGGCTACGATGTAATGGTCTTCGATATCTGCTGTCAAGTAGTCGATTTGGTCAGTAACCCGACCTGTTTCGCGGTCTACACGACGATAAGGTGTTTCGATAAATCCGAATTTATTTACTTTCGCATAACTGGACAAACTATTGATCAACCCGATGTTTGGGCCTTCAGGAGTTTCGATCGGACACATACGGCCATAGTGGGAGTAGTGAACGTCACGAACTTCATAACCGGCACGGTCACGAGTCAATCCGCCAGGTCCTAAGGCTGAAAGACGACGTTTGTGTGTCAATTCGCCAAGAGGGTTTGTTTGATCCATGAACTGTGACAACTGAGAAGAACCAAAGAATTCTTTGATACTTGCCACAACTGGACGGATATTGATCAATTGTTGAGGTGTCAATGTTTCAGTATCTTGGATCGACATTCTTTCACGAACCACACGTTCCATACGTGCTAGCCCGATACGGAATTGGTTTTGTAAAAGTTCACCGACTGAACGGATACGACGGTTTCCTAAGTGGTCGATATCATCGACATTGCCGATACCTTCCATCAAGTTCAAGAAATAGCTCATTGAAGCAATGATGTCGGCTGGACGAACCGTTTTTACAGCTGCTTCTGGATAGCCGTTTCCGATCACGTTTACTTCACGTTCAGGATCTCTTGGTGAAAATACTTTGATGACTTGGACAGTCATTGGATCTGTGACCACACCGTCTTCTGATGGATAGTAAGTCACTGAATTTAGGCCATTATCAATGAAAGGAGCTAGTGTTTCCATGACTTGGTGAGTCAGAACTGTTCCTTTTTCAACGATGATCTCGCCTGTTTCTGGATCAACTAATGTTTCAGCTAATGTCAGATTCAATAGACGTGTTTTCAAATCTAATTTTTTGTTTACTTTGTAACGACCAACGTTTGCTAAGTCGTAACGTTTTGGATCGAAGAAACGAGCATTCAGCAAGTTACGTGAGCTGTCTGCTGTTTTTGGTTCGCCTGGACGCAAACGTTCGTAAACGTCTTTCAAACCTTCTTCTGTTCTTGAGTCGCTTGCGTTTTTATGCAAGTCTTTTTCGACTGTGTTGCGTAATGTTTCGCTGTCGCCGAAGATTTCAAAGATCGTATCATCGGAACCAAATCCTAACGCACGAACTAATACGGTTAAAGGAATCTTACGTGTACGGTCGATACGTACATAAGAGATGTCTTTTGCATCAGTTTCCATTTCTAGCCAAGCGCCACGGTTAGGGATAACAGTAGAACCGAATCCTTCTTTTCCGTTTTTGTCGACTTTTCCATGGAAATAGACACCTGGTGAACGGACTAACTGAGAAACGATTACTCGCTCTGCCCCGTTGATGATGAATGTTCCTTGTTCTGTCATTAATGGGAAATCACCGAAGAATACTTCTTGTGCTTTGATTTCGCCAGTCTCGCGGTTTGTCAAACGCAATGTTACATGTAATGGTGCAGAGTAGTTTGCATCATGCGCACGAGCTTCTGCTACTGTATACTTTGGTTCTTTCAATTCATAATCTACAAATTCCAAAGATAGATTGCCATTGAAGTCATCGATTGGCAAAATGTCTTCAAACATTTCTCTAAGTCCCTCATCTAAGAACCATTGGTAAGAGTCTGTTTGAATTTCGATCAAATTTGGTAATTCCAACACTTCACTGATTCTTGCGAAACTTCTACGTTCGCGATGTTTTCCGTATTTTACTACGTGTCCAGCCAAGCTCTTCACCCCTCTAAAATGTCATTCAAAAAGACTACCCGATCGATTGTTACAATAATATTTCAAATATTATTTTTAGGTAACAACAGACATTTTTTGCGGCTTTTAGGCAAAAAAAAACCAAAAATAGAACATTCTCTTGAAACCTTACTTCGTGAGCTTCTACTTTTGTTTCCTTATATTAAAGCCGAAACGGACAATATTTCGTTTCTGCCTTTTCTTCATCAGATAGTTTTTGCAACTTCATATACTACACTTATTTTCTATAAAAGTCAACACTTCCTGGCGTTTCTTCTGCTTTTTCGCAATATTTTCTTAATGTTTTCAATTTTATGTTTTCAATTATCTGACAATTCTTAATTGACAGACCTTTTTATCTCGGTTATACTTTAGAAAATTCATTTTGTGGAGGAACTTCTATGCGAACCAACATCAACCAAATCGCACCAACACAACTGAATAACTTTTACTTTAGCTACTTTAGATAGGTTTGTATTCATCATGATGGATACAAACGTTAAACGACAGTTTGTATCTATGATGGCTAAAGAACTTTGTATTGCAGCAAAAAGCCACGTAGACAAAATGCTAAGTGGCTGAGCAGTGAAAATACAAAGTAAAAGTATCAAGCATTCTACTTTTTCAATTTATTTTCCGACTTTTCAATCCATTTGGACATTTTGTCTGAATGGATTTTTTGTTTCCCAAAATTAAGGAGGAAAAAGAAATGAAAAAAAATATAATCACCGGATTAGGCGCTGCCCTGCTACTAGCTTTAGGAGGTTGCGCACAAAAAGACAATTCCGCAGAGGCATCAGATGGACAAAAAACAATTGGCGTATTGCAACTTGTACAACATAACTCGTTAGACGCTGCCTATAAAGGATTCAAAGAAGGATTAGCAGAAGAAGGGTATAAAGAAGGCGATAATCTAACAATCGATTATCAAAATGCCCAAAACAATCAAGACAACCTGAAAAGTATGAGTGAGAAACTCGTCAAAGAAGATCCTGATTTGCTACTCGGGATCGCCACTCCAGCAGCACAATCTTTATTAAATGAAACAACCACTATCCCGATGGCTGTCACAGCGGTCACAGACTTGGAACAAGCCCATTTAGTCACATCCAATGAAAAACCTGGCGGCAATGTGACTGGCACGACAGATATGGTGCCAATCGAAAAACAAATCGGCTTACTGTTAAATATCGTGCCAGACGCCAAAACAATCGGCATCATGTATAACAACGGTGAAGCAAACTCTAAGATCCAAGCTGATTTGGCAGAAAAAGAATTGAAAAAAGCGGGCGTCAAAGTCAAAGTACTGACAGCAAATTCCACAAATGATGTCCAACAAGTGACGAAAAGTCTAGCTAAAGATGTAGATGGAATCTATATTCCTACTGATAACACGTTCGCAAGTGCGGCAATTGTTGTCGGTGAAGTCGCAAAAGAAACAAAAACACCTGTCGTTGCTGGCGCAGTTGATCAAGTCAAAGACGGCGGTCTAGCAACAGTAGGAATCGACTACGAAAGCTTGGGCAAACAAACAGGGATCATGGCAGCAAAAATCTTAGACGGCAAGAAGCCAAGTGAACTTCCTGTCGAAACAGCGAATGATTTGGAACTGTATGTCAATAAAGACATGGCCAAAGCATTAGGCATCAATCCAGACAGCATCAAAGAAGCTGAATAAAACACAGGAGGATTCTCATGACAAATTTGCTCTCTCTTTTCTTATCATCTGCATCGCAAGGGGTCTTATGGGCCCTACTTGCGATTGGTGTATACGTCACTTTCCGTATCTTGGACATTGCCGACTTGACTGCTGAAGGAAGCTTCCCTTTAGGTGCAGGGATCGCGGCAGTAAGTATTACAAATGGCTATCATCCATTGACAGCTTGTCTTCTAGGCTTTTTAGGGGGTGCGGCAGCAGGGCTTGTTTCCGGACTGCTTCACACAAAATTGAAAATTCCCGCCCTTCTTGCAGGGATCATCACCATGACTGGTTTATATTCTGTCACATCCCGTGTGATGGGGGCGCCGAACATCTCTTTATTGGGTCAGCCAACGATCTTTCATTGGGTCGAGTCATTCGGCATAACAAAAGACAACGCTGTACTGATCGTCGGTCTGCTTTTTGCTTTGATCGTTGTATGTTTACTTGTTTTGTTCTTACGTACAGAAACAGGACTTGCTATTCGTGCAACTGGCGATAATCTGGCAATGAGCGAAGCAAACGGGATCAACACAGATAATATGAAGATCATCGGTTATATGATTTCTAATGGATGCATTGCTCTTTCTGGCTCCTTGCTTGCGCAAAACAACGGCTTTGCTGATTTGAATTCTGGTATTGGAACGATCGTAATTGGACTTGCTTCTATTATCATCGCAGAAGTTTTGTTACGTAACCAGCCACTATTTCTCCGTCTCTTGACTGTCGTTTTAGGTGCGGTCATTTATCGTTTTATTTTAGCGTTAGTCTTCGAACTGAATGTTGAACCAAGTGATTCGAAACTTGCTTCTGCTTTCGTGCTAGTGATCTGTCTTTCTTTCCCGCAGATCCAGCAAAAATTCCATTTACCTCAAAAAAAGAAAGGCGGTAGTGTCAAATGAATGACGTCTTAACATTGGAAAATCTCCATCATACCTTTGAAAAAGGAACGATCAACGAAAATCATGTCCTGAAAGGCATTAATCTTTCCTTAGATCCCGGCGACTTCGTGACGATCATCGGTGGAAATGGGGCTGGTAAATCTACTTTGCTGAACAGCATCGCCGGTACATTTTCTGTCGATCAGGGACAAATTTTATTGAATGGAAAAAATATCACGAAAAAATCTGTTGTCGAACGTTCGAAATCCATCAGTCGCGTATTCCAAGATCCTAAACTAGGGACAGCCGTTCGTTTAACGGTAGAAGAAAATCTTGCTCTTGCTATGAAACGAGGAAAAAAACGCGGCTTCTTCCGTGGTGTCAAACCACAAGACCGAACATTTTTCAAAGACCAGCTAGCTCGGCTAAATTTGGGGTTGGAAAATCGTTTATCCTCAGAAATCGGTTTGCTGTCTGGAGGACAACGTCAAGCTATTACGCTATTGATGGCCACATTACAGCGTCCAGAACTGATCTTATTAGATGAACACACTGCAGCGCTTGACCCTGCTACTTCCAAAACGGTGATGGAATTGACAGAAAAGCTGATCACTGAGCAGAATCTCACTGCTTTTATGGTCACTCATGACATGGAAGACGCGATCCGCTATGGGAATCGACTGATCATGCTGCATCAAGGAAGGATCGTCGTAGATATCCAGCAAGAGGAAAAACAGCAGCTCACAGTGCCCCAATTATTAGCGTTGTTCAAACAAAACAGCGGCACGGCATTAAAAGACGATCAAGTACTTTTATCTTCATAATCAGAAAGAGGCTGGGACAAAAAAATGAACGCCCACCCTCTTCTTTTTTCTCTTTCCTTCTTTCGTTTTTGCTTTATGTATCAACCGTTGTTTCTTCGAAAACTATTTTGTTCTCTCCTTCTTCCTGATAGAATGGATGGGAAAGGAGCTTGATGCCATGACAACGAAAGACAAGGTACTTCAATTATTGAAAAAGACACCAGATTTTCTTTCCGGAGAAAAGTTGGCACAGCAACTGGAAGTTTCCCGGACAAGTATTTGGAAAGCCATCAAAGAATTGGAAAAGGCAGGCTATCGTTTTGAGCACGGGCCTACAGGGTATCGTTACCTGCCCTCTGACGTACTAGATGCAAAAGAAATCCAGCAAGAGCTACGGTCGTTTATTCCTGATTTGAAAGTACAAACGATGTTGACTTCTGAATCTACGATGAAAGATGCCAAACTGGCAGCAGCTCAAGGAGATTCTGTTTCGAAGTTATTTGTTGCTGATACACAAGAACAAGCTCGTGGACGTTTTGGACGGCCTTTTTTCGCTGAACCTGGACGAGGAATCTACATGAGTCTCTTGCTCCATCCAGACAAACGGTTTGATGAATTGCCTCAATATACGATCATCGCAGCCAGTGCCTGTGTGAAAGCCATTGAATCTGTAACCGGTCGTTCTGCTTCGATCAAATGGGTCAATGATATCTACATGGATGGAAAAAAAGTCTGTGGGATTTTATCTGAAGCAGTCAGTGATATGGAAAGCGGCAGGATCAGTCATATCATCATTGGGATCGGGCTTAATTTTTCTGTTCCTCAAAATCATTTTCCAACTGATCTCCAAGAAAAAGCCATCTCTGTCTTTCCCGACGGACAAGCTAGTATCACAAGGAATCAGCTAATCAGCAAAATCTGGCAAGAATTGTTCACTTATCTTTCTCACCCAGAAAAAGCGTTGGACTTCTATAAAGAAAAATCATTCGTATTGGGAAAAACCGTGTCGTTCAATCAAAAAGGAACGACTTATGTCGGTCTTGCAAAAGAAATCGGTGATCATGGCGAACTGATCGTCCAAACAAATGAACAGGAGATGAGTTTGTCTTCTGGCGAAATCAGTCTCACATCTATCCGTACGCAATAATATCAGTTTTCACAAAAGGACACCTGATCTCATACAGTGTCCTTTTTTCTGAATTCTCTTCAAAAGACTCTCCTTATTCTATCAGCTGACAGTTTCTCTATCCTCTAGAAAAAGGTGTTCTAAAAATATCTATAAAGCATGGTACACTTTCTTTAAATGAATCAATGCAAAAAACAAGAGAGTCATTAGTTTACACGATCAAAAGAGATAGCAGGCCGCTTCCTTTTTCGATCTTATAGATAGACCATGGGTAACGATAAAAACAAAAAAGAACTTGCGACTTATTTTGCCGTAAGTTCTTTTTTAGCTAGTGCCTTAATCTCTTAATCCCAACAAACGTCTCGCATAGATCACCTGACCAGAGTGCATAGCAGCATCATCAATAATAGAAACGAGACGCATTCCTCGTGTGACTGGTGGTGTCCAGTTCTCGTCAATTACTTCATCTAGCTCGGAAGGTTCCAGCCTTCTTAAGTAAGAAATAGCAAAATCAGCAGCTCCTCGCAAGTATCCTAGCAGATCTTCTATTTGATTAGCTTGGATCTGCTTTGCTTGTTCCAGACTGTGCTTCCAATCTTGTTCGTTATCTGCTATCGTCATCGGAAACCGGCTTTCCCAGTCTTGACTATGCCAAATTGGAGAGGTTCCTGCTAAATCAGCAATCTGGAAATCTAATTCTCGAGCGGTATGCCAAGCCAGCCAAGTCATTGATTTGATCTGCGGTGCTCTATCTTCCACTGGAAAACGATTGGCCTCCTCAATAGAGACGCCTTCAAACAAACGTTCAAACCGATCGTATGCCCGATCCACACTCTCGCATAGCATATCTAAATAATCCATTTATTTTCCTCCTTTTTATTTATCCTACTTACTTTTTCCTAATTCTAGGATACCTACTTATATGTTACTACACACCCTTATTTTTTTACACTTTAACAGTCACCATCATCAATAGTTTGGAGATTGAAAGAAAAAGATAGTGTCGATCTATCAATTGAACAAGAAGCAACAACATGAACGTTTCATTAATATTCTTTAAATAAACAATGATTTTTCAAACGAACAGTTTAAGCCTAAGAGAAAAAGAGTATAATAGAAAAATGTTTGAAAGGAAAGGAAGGGGAAAAATGAAAAAAAGGGCAAGTTTACTAGTCCTAGTTGCTTTGTTGTTCAATATCTTTTCGTATGGTGTGGCCATTTCAGCGGAAACATACATTCCTAAAGACCCTGGGAATATTTATAATGATCTAACTGGTAACTATGGCTTGTTAGGAATTGCTAGTCAATTCCACGTATTTGCTAAAAATAAGACAACTGTGAATGCACATACAGACGGAAATATAGCAACACATGAACTTGATGCAAAAAATAATTTTGGTACAGAGCTTCATGAAGGTTTATTGAACCAAGAAATAAATTATATACAAAAAACTGATTCTTTCGCTAATTCTTCAGGCATACCTACAGGTGGCACAAGAATGAATAAATTTGTCGTTGGCAGTAACGTGGATGTAGCACTTCAAGATGGTCATCCTACAGTCAATGGATCCAAGCTTGATCACTTAACTCCAGATGATTTTTATAAAGATCGTGCTGGGCATGAATATATTGATTTCGAGCAGGAATTTGCTAAATTGAATGTAGCAGCAAATGATCTTGCAACGGTCACTCCAGCTAAAACATATACTGCTGCAGATTTTCCAGACATGAACAATCGGACAATCGATTTAACTGGTTTATCAGATACCGGATTTTTATTGGTAAATATCGATGCAGAAGTGTTAACGATGAATACGCCACTTCAAATCATTAATCCAAATGATCAAGTAGTTGTATTTAATGTCATCAACAGTTCTTCTGCATTGAACGTACAGTCACCAATCAAATACAATGATCGTTCAAATCATGAAACAGAAGATTTTTCGGATGCGAATATCTCTTGGAATTTTGGAAATGAGATGACTGATTTGACAATCAGTGCTCCTTTTCAAGGAACAATCCTTGCGCCTAATGCTACTATCCGCATTACTCAAAACCAAGACGGAACGATTATAGGGACAAATGTGATTTTAGATGCAGCTACCAATCGTTGGGATCCTAACGAAATATTTATCAGCGACAATGGTACAGATACGACAGACACAAGCGACAGCTCAGATTCATCTACCACTACAAGTGATAGCACGGACACGTCAGCTTCAAGCGACAGTACAGATACAATCTCTACCACAAGTGATAGCTCAGATTCAACTACCACTACAAGTGATAGTACCGATACATCAGCTTCAAGCGATAGTACAGATACTACCTCTATCACAAGTGATAGCACGGACACGTCAGCTTCAAGCGACAGCTCAGATTCAACTACCACTACAAGTGATAGCACGGACACGTCAGCTTCAAGTGACAGTACAGATACTACCTCTACCACAAGTGATAGCACGGATACATCAGCTTCAAGTGACAGTACAGATACTACCTCTACCACAAGTGATAGCACGGACACATCAGCTTCAAGTGACAGTACAGATACTACCTCTACCACAAGTGATAGCTCAGATTCATCAACTTCAAGCGACAGTACAGGTACTAAAACCACAAGCGACAGCTCAGATTCATCAACTTCAAGCGATAGTACAGACACGTCGTCTACCACAAGCGATACACGTCATGCAAGTGTCTCCTTCTCAAAAACAAGTTCGGATAACAGGACGAACTTTAACTTAACTAATAAAACAAGCAATGACAATGGAAACAAATCAAAAAGAGCACTTCCTAAAACTGGAAGTCAATCGAATAATTGGATAACACTCGCAGGCGTTATATTACTTGTAATCGGTTTAAGAATCACTTTTATGAGTTATAAGAAATCGAAAAGGTAAAAAAATATTCAAGATAAAAAAGAGCAACGTCGCTAACGGACGTTGCTCTTTATTTTTGCTTTTTATCATAAATACAAGAACTACAATTCAAGTTGTCAAAAAACACGTAGATTTCCTTCTGAGAAATTTATTTACGTATCGAACCTTTCCCTATTCAGTCTTTGCGATCCAAAATCAGTTGGGTAAGGGAAAAGAGATTCTCTTTTGTTCGAAGAGAGGTGGCAGGTAATTTCTTTATTTCCTTCAAAGCCTTTTCTGTGTAAGAGGCCGCTAACTTCCTAGCTTCTTCCACGCCTCCTGTATGTTCAACGATTTTGCGTACGGCGTCGACATCTTCTTCTGTCATTGCCGCTTTCTTCTCTAAATAAGGTAGTAGCTTTGGTTTGTTTTTTTGCAAAGAGTAGATCAACGGTAAAGAATAGACCCCTTGACGCATGTCTTCTAGTACAGGTTTGCCGATTTCCTGGCTCTCTTTTGTATAATCTAAAATATCATCGATAATCTGAAAGGCCATCCCGATAGAAAGTCCGATATCTCCTGCTTTTTTTGCGAAACGCTCGCTTGTTCCACTTTCAAAAGCGCCAACAGAACAACTTAATTGGAACAGTTCAGCTGTCTTACCTGAAATATTTTCCAAATATTCTTTTACAGAAAGTTCATAATTATAGCGATCATCCATCTGCCCTAATTCGCCATTCAATACTTTTTCCATACTGCGAGAATTCAATTGGAGACTTTTCAAGGAAGTGGAGTAATCAGACAATAGTTTAAAACAGCAGACAAATAAATAGTCTCCTGCATAGACAGAAACGACATTACCAAACTGACTACGGATATTAGGCTGACCACGTCGCAGATCCGCTTCATCAACGATATCATCATGGATCAGTGTGGCCGTATGGAGCATTTCGATAGAAGCTGCCAAAGCGATGGCTTTGTCTCGATCTTGCTCTGGTCCAAATTGTGAGAACAATAGCTGATAGGCAGGACGCAACAGCTTTCCGCCGGCATGGATCGTTTCTTTGATTGCTTGTTCGACAGGTTTGTTTTTCAGGCGGACAGTTTCTTCCATCCGTTTTAGTGTTTCTGTCAATTCTTTACTTAAAGCAGGATAGTTTTCCCACATTGGATGTAGCTTCATAAAAAAACTCCTTGTGTGACGATTATTTTTTGGTAAACATTGGGCTCCATTTTTGTTTGGTTCCCTGCTCATAATCTTTTTGGAATCGTTGAAGTGTCTGCACATGTCGTAAAAGATAATTCGCTGCGATCCCGATTGCAATCCCTGATAAAATCCCTAAAACTGAAAGGACTGGCAAGTACAACATGACTGTCCATGATTGTGCAATGAAAGAAGCCATCAAAAGCTGTCCGACATTATGCATGAAACCGCCGGCCGCACTAATTCCGATGATACTGACACGTTTTGGTCCTAATTGCTTGACCAATAACATTCCAAAATAACTAAGCAAAGCACCACTCATACTATAAAGGAATGTGGAAATCGTTCCGCCCAGCAAAGTAGTCAGGAATAGTCGTAGCCAAAGTAGTAAAAAGCTGTCTCGTTTTTTCATGGTAAAAATGGCAACGATCGTGATCAGATTGGCTAAGCCTAGTTTTGCACCAGGCGCAAAAGAAAAAGGATAAGGGATCATATTTTCCAATAAACCAATGATCACTCCTTGTGCAACAAGTAGCGAAATATAAATCATTTTTTGTAATTTACTCATGGTGTGTGAAGGTCTAATAAATCAGACTGTCTTCGTCACCCCCATCTGTTGATCGGACCTCGATCACTAATTTATGTGGTAAACAAACAATGGTTTCGCCATTTTTCGTTGCCCAGCCTCGACGTACGCAGATCTGGTCATCGCAATCTGCTTCTTTTATCCGTACTCGATCACCATCTATCTCGATCAAGTTATAATCTCCGTGTTCATCTTTGTAAGTATATGTGTAGCTCTCTTCTCCAGCCATCAAAGGGAATGTTTTGATTTCTGTGCCATCCACACGCAGTACCGCTTCTTTTTCTGCTGTTGCGGTGTTTTGCTGAAGACCAAAAATCATGACTGGTAAAAAAGAAAGAACAGTCAAAAGCAAAATAATAAAAACATCCCAAGGTTTGAGCAGACTTTTTTCAGCAAATTCTTTAAGGCTCATTTTTGTTCTCCTTTTTCCAGATTAACTCACCCAATTTTAGCATAAAAACAAGAGGTTGTGACACCTGTGTCTTGCTTTGAGTAATAAGAACGAAGAATAGAAAACAGCTTTCCATGTTTTCTAATTCTTTGGGATTATTACCGAGAAGCAGCAGGTGGAACACCGTTTATAACAAGAGGTTGTGACAGAAGTGGGCAACTTCAAGAAATAAGAAGGAATTTACGAAAATTACTTTTCAAGTTTTTGTGAAATTTCGGCTTATTTTTCGAAGAAGCTACTTCTGGAACACCGTTTATAACAAGAGGTTGTAACAGAGGTTGCGACACCTGTGTCTTGCTCATGGAGGCTTATCTCGGGCATCTTATTCCTTTAATTTTACATAAAAAGGAGGCTGTGACGGTTTGTCTCAGCCCCTTTCTATTGAAATCTTGCATTCAAGTAAAGTTGTTCATCTATTTTTGTCTATTTATTTCTTGCCGTACTGGGAACTTGGTCTACCGTACCACCAATTACCTAGTGTACGTTGTAGCCATGGAATTACCCAGCGATCCAACCCAATCGCACGTCCGGAACCGTTCATCAATGCGAAAGCAACAAAAATGAACCAAATGTTTACCCAGTAAAACATGCCTGATAAGCAGAACGTGATCACCAATACAATCGTTGTCGCACTGCATAACCATGTGAATAATCCAGCAATCAATGCTAATGCCAAGGCAATTTCAAAGAATACCATGAATTTTTGGAAGAACATTGCTACATCATTGTTTGGCATGATCACTTGCATGATCTTTGTGAACCAGTCTGGTGACTTCTCAATCACAGCCATTGGTTCTTCACCGTATGCATAACTCAAACCAAAATGTGCAGCTTGAGTCGCTGCTTCTCCAGTACTGGCCCCTGCTCCGCTGGCAGCTGTCGTTGCGTCCCCAGCAGCAGAAGCACCACTGGCAACATCTGTTACATTGTATTCCCATGTCCAAGGGAACACACTGTTTCCAGTGAACCATGATCCTTCACCAAACCAAGTACTTGGTTTTAACACTTCACCATTCCCAATGATTTTTTTGGAAGCTTCAACGAACCAAACTAAACCATAGAAAATACGAAGTGGCACACTCCATAAGACGTTGCCGTAACGAGAAGAATGTCCTCGAGTCACGTTGCGATCATCTTTGATATGGAAAAACTCATGCATTAAATATTGGAACATATAATAACCAGAACGAATATCAAAGAAGTATTTCAAATTCACGATATGTTTCATTACGATAGCTAAAAATCCGCTTAAATGGATCTTATCAAATAGGTTAGCTACCCCCCATTTGGCACCAATAGAAACCATAAATCCTTGATAGTTTCCTTTAAATTTATGCTTTTCTCCGCCTTTGATCGAAGCCACGATATTCGCTGCGGCTGTGTGTCCTGTTTGTTCAGCAGCTTGGACGATCTGCGGTGTCGGTGTTCCTGGGAACTCTTCATAAAAGACTAAATCACCGATGATATAGATGTTTTTATCTTCGTAGCCTTTTGCCTGCATGTATTCATTGGCGATCAACCGCTGTCCGCGTGCTGCTTCTAATCCAAAGTCAGCAGCGTCAGAAGTTCCTTTAACACCAGCTGTCCAAATCAGTGTGTGAGTCGGAATGTTGCGTCCGTCCTTCAGCTTGATATGATCCGCAGCCACTTCTACGATTGGTGCGTTCAATAATAATTCTACATTGTGCTTACGCAAATAGCGTTCAGCTTTTGCAGCATCATTTCGGTCTAACATATTCAAGATTGTCGGCATTGCCTCTACGACCATCAGTGTGATCTCGTTTGGATCCAACTTATAATCTTTGGCTAAGCGATTTTTCCAGTCGATCAGTTCCCCAATCATTTCAATACCGGTAAACCCAGAACCACAGACAACGAAAGTCAGCATGGCTTTACGCAGTTCATCATCTGGTTCCAATGCAGCTTTTGCTACTGTTTTCTCAATATGTTCACGAATCCTTACAGAGTCTTCAAATGACCAAAGGGTGAATCCGTGTGCTTTGACACCAGGTGTACCAAAGTCATTCGGCTCTCCGCCCATTCCAAGAATCAGCTGATCAAAAGGATAGGAACCTAATTTGGTCTTGACGATTTTCTGTTCTTTATCGATACCGATTACAGTGTCTGTGACAAGTTGTACATTCTTTTGACGAGCAAACAAATGCTGCAGATCGTATTGGATTGCTTCTGGTTCTACACGTCCGCCAGCTACTTCATGCAACTCGGTCATCATAGTATGGTACGAATGACGATCGATCAGAGTAATTGCTACATCTTCTTTTTTCAGTTTCTTTGCCAAGTATTTTGTAGCTGAAACACCGGCATATCCTGCTCCTACAACGACAATATTTTGCTTTGCCATTGATCATCCGCTCCTTATAGACTATCTATATAATGAATATATGATAATTCTTTTAGTTTGATACTTATTACACAATCTCCATATATTATATAGATGTTCTGTTCTTTTGTCTAACTCCTTTTGGATTTTTTTCAAATTTTAAAATAAAGCGTTTTTTCACGAAATTTGCTGAAAGAAAACGTTTGAAATATTACATGGGTTATTTATCAAAAATAGTTGACTTATAGGCTAAAAAGATTAGAATGTATAATGAATCACAAAGAAAAATTGTGGACTAAAAATGGAATGGTGGGGTATTAAAATGAAGAAAAAACGTTTTGTAACTGGATTTGCCGTATTAGCATTTTCAGCTCTAGTGTTAGGCGCTTGCGGCGCAGATGACAACGGAAGCTCAAACTCTTCTTCTGAATCATCTACAGCACAATCTTCGACTGCAAAAAGCACAACAGAATCATCTGCAAAAGTTGTAGCTGGCGGAGATTTGCAAGACGGCACATATAAATTAGAAGAAAAAAATTATTCAAATGGTTACCGTGCAGTCTTTGAAATGGTTGTAAAAGACGGCAAAATCACTGAATCAAAATATGATAACGTTAATGAAAACGGCGAATCAAAAACAAAAGATGCAGAATACAACAAAAACATGGAAGCAAAATCTGGCACAAACCCAGAAAAATACATTCCTGAGTTGAATGACCAATTCTTAAAAGCACAAAGCGCAAGCGGTGTGGAAGTCGTAACTGGAGCTACTCACTCATCTGAAAGCTTCCAAAACTACGCACAACAATTGATCCAAGCTGCTCAAGCTGGTAACACAGATACAATCGAAATCGACAATGGTGCTGATTTGAAAGACGGCACTTACAAACTTGAAGAAAAGAACTACTCTAACGGCTACCGTGTGCAATTCGAAATGACAGTTGCTGGCGGCAAAGTAACTGAATCAAACTTTGATTATATCGACAAAGACGGTAAATCAAAACAAGATGATACAGAATATAATGAAAATATGAAAGCAAAAAGCGGTACAGAACCAAAAACTTACATCCCTACTCTGAACGACGAATTCGTCAAAGCAATGGGCGAAGAAGATGGCTCACCTGCTGATGTAGAAGTTGTTACAGGTGCTACACACAGCTCACATTCATTCATCATGTACGCACAACAATTAGTGAATGCAGCTGAAAAAGGCGACACTCAAACAATCGAAGTAGATAATATCGTAACAGAAAAATAATCATATAATTTTACTAATAAAAGTTGGAGGGTGGGACGATAGCCAAATTAGGCAGTCGTCTCACCTTTCAAAATGAAGAGAGGAAAAAAATGCGGAAAAAACTATTATTTTCCTTAATCACACTGGGCATCTCTTTTATGGTGCTAACTGGATGCAGCAACTCAGCAAATAAAACAACCACTGAAAGTTCAGCAGCTACCAAGATATTGAAAGATCCATATTCTGATGAACAGTTCTTGTTAGGGACTTACGTTCGTATCCGTGTGTATGATGAAGGCAAAGAATCAGCATTGAAACCTGCCTTCGATCGAGTAAAAGAACTTGGTGATAAAATCACGATCAATCAAAAAGGTTCTGAGATCGATGAAGTGAATGAGCAAGCTGGGATCAAACCAGTAAAAGTTTCTGATGACGTCTACACGTTAGTCAAGCGGGCCTACGAATATAGCCAAGATTCTCAAGGCGGATTCGATATGGCGATTGGTGCAATCACACAATTATGGCGAATCGGTTTTGATGACGCCAGAAAACCTTCCCAAGAAGAAATCGATCAGGCATTGAAATTAGTGGATTATCATAAGATCGAACTAAATGACAAAGAAAAAACTGTTTATCTAAAAGAAAAAGGAATGATCATCGATTTAGGTGCAATCGCCAAAGGTTACATTACGGACGAAGTAGTGAAAGTCTTGAAAAAACAAGGAGTGACCACTGCCATCGTTGACTTGGGCGGTAATGTCTATGTCTTAGGCCACAGCCCAAGAGGCGAAAACCAAGACTGGACAGTCGGCATCCAAGATCCGAACATGGCTCGCGGATCTGTTTTAGGTTCTATTAAAGAACGGAACAAAACATTAGTTACCTCTGGAATTTACGAGCGCTATTTAGAAGTAGATGGCAAAAAATACCATCATTTGTTTGATCCAAAAACGGGTTATCCGTTCGACAATGATATCGCAAGTGTCACGATCATAACAGATAAATCAATTGATGGTGACGGGTTGTCTACAGCAGTCTTTTCAATGGGTGTGAAAAAAGGACTGGAATACGTCGAAAGCGAATTGAATAACGGGACGGAAGCGATCTTCGTGACAAAAGACGATAAAGTATATGTGACCGATCCAATCAAAGACACCTTCAAATTATCGGAGGACTCCCATTACACGATGGGTGACCGTTCTGAACTAAAATAAGGAGTACGAACCATGACACTAAAAATCTTTTTAGAAGTAGTTGAAATACGAACAAAGGTGGCTAGTGTATTTCCTTTTGCGGTAGGGGTATTATTCTCTATCGCTTTTTTTCATGAGATACATTGGCTAAACACTTTGTTATTTTTTATTGGAATGCTAGTTTTTGATTTAGCGACTACCGCTATCAATAATTACATGGATTATGAAAAGGCTCATTCTGAAGTATATAAGTATGAAGAAAATGTCATTGGCCGCAGAAATCTATCTCCTGTATTGATTCGAAACATGATTTTAGCTATGATTGCATTTGTTTTTGTTATCGGCGTTATTTTAACGATCAATACGGGTTGGCTTTTACTTTTGATGGGATTTATCTGTTGTTTTATTGGAGTATTCTATACATTCGGACCGATTCCTTTATCTCGAATGCCTTTAGGGGAAATTTTCAGTGGGGTGACTATGGGCCTTGGAATTTTTGCCATGGTCGTTTATGTCAATACATTCGGTTCAGATGTCTATGATCTGACAGTCAACTTTTCATCTGGACAATTTGCTTTGGTAGGAAATCTTTGGGCTATAGCAGCAATCGTATTAGCTTCCTTACCCTTGGTGTTTACGATTGCCAATATCATGTTGGCTAATAATTTGCGGGATCTTGACCGTGATATTGAAAATCATCGCTATACACTAGTTTTTTATATCGGACGTCCAGCAGGAACAGTCTTATTCCAACTATTGATGTATGCTTGCTATTTTGTGATTTTGATGGGGTTGTTGAGTGGAATCTATGAATGGCCGATTTTAGTCACCTTCTTGACTTTGCCAATTGTGAAGAAGCATTTAAATCAATTCAAGCAAACATTACCCCAACCTATCAGTTTCAGCTATTCCATCAAAAATATGGTCTTATTCAATGCTAGCTATGTATTGGGTTTATTACTAACGATCATTGTGCAAGCCATTTAACAGCATGAAGAGGTTGTGAAAAAGCTGCCCTGCATCAAGTAATAAGAACAGCCAAATAAAAATAGCTCCTTATATTTTTCGTTTGGTTGGGCTTATTACTTGATGCAAGCTTTTGAACACCGTTTATCAGAGGTTGTGAAAAAGTCGCTTAGTTTCGAGTATTAAGAAAAATTTTGTGAAAATAGCTTTCCACATTTTTGCATAAATTTGGCTTAATACCGAGAAACTGGCTTTTGAACACCGTTTATCAGAGGTTGTGAAAAAGTCGCTTAGTTTCGAGTATTAAGAAAAATTTTGTGAAAGTGGCTTTCCACATTTTTGCATAAATTTGGCTTAATACCGAGAAACTGGCTTTTGAACACCGTTTATCAGGAGGTTGTAAAATCAGCGTTTTGTCCTGAGTATTAGAGAAACAAACGGAAAAATAGTCCCTCATATTTTGCCGTTTTTTGAGCTAATACCGAAGGACAGCTGATTGAACACCATTTAAGAAAGAGGTCGTGAGTCTGCCGTTTAGCTCCGAGTCGCAAGGAACAAGTTCAAAAAACAGTTTCTCATGTTTGATGAATATTGTGTCTTGTGATTGGGAGTTGGCAGGAGAACACCATTTGTTCGGAAAAAGTGACTAACTATGACACAACTTTTGTCACAGTCCCTTTTTTCACTTGATTTGATTCGTACCAGCGAACTTGACGAGAATTTTCTTGGTTTGGTAACTATATGGTATTCTTTTAACATCCTCGTTTGCTTCTTCTAATTTATTTATACAAAGTCACACTTTTTTAATCATCTGTTCTTCGATACATTTCTATTTCTTTTAAACATCGATACCAATATTTTGAACTTAAGAGTGCATACCAAATGGATTCATTTACTCTTCGTCAGTTACGAAGATAATCAAAATCTCCAACTTCCCTACTTATTTCGTTTTGAGAATTATCGAAGCAATCTTACATAAATAACTAAAAAACAAAAAACCAGAAAATCAGTATACTGATTTTCTGGTTTTACATGGTTTGTTCAATAAAAAGCTGTTGGAACTGTTAATATTAAATTATCGCATCGTTACGAATTCTTCCGCTCCTGTTGGATGGATGGCTACTGTATTGTCAAAGTCTTCTTTAGTTGCACCCATCTTGATAGCCACGGCAAAACCTTGCAGCATCTCATCGACACCAACACCAATAGCATGTAAGCCGACGATTTTTTCTTCTTTTCCGACACAGATCAATTTCATTTCGCATTTTTGGCGATAATCATTTAATGCAAAGTACATTGGGGTAAAGCGTGAACGATAAACTTTCAATTCATTTTCGCCATATTTTTCCAATGCTTCTTCTTCTGTCAAACCAATTGTTGCAATTGGTGGATGCGTAAAGACGACTGTCGGAACAAGTTTATAGTCAAGATAAGAATCTTTCTTTCCATTAAATAAACGTTCTGATAAACGTCTACCAGCTGCGATTGCAACAGGAGTCAGATCTAATTTACCGATCACATCACCAACAGCGAAAATATGTTCATCCGTTGTATTTTGGTATTTATCTACTTTGATAAACCCTTTTTTGTCCAATTCCACATTTGTATTTTCCAGACCTAATTTTTCGGTATTCGGTACACGTCCACCGGCAAAAAGTACACAATCACCAGTTAAGGTTTCACCATTTTCAAATAGCACCGTATATTCGTCATTGTTTTTAGTAATTTCTTTAGCAATATGATGCGCGTAAGTTTTGATTCCAGCTTCTTGGTACATTTGGATCAAATTGTCCGAAAGCATTTTATCAAACGTTCTAAGTGGTCGTTCTTTTCGATATGCCCACATGACTTCACTACCTAAACCACGAAATACACCTGAAAGTTCAGCCGCAATGTATCCAGCACCTAAAACGATTGCTCTCTTAGGTAACTCTGTTAATTCAAAAAATCCATTTGAATCAATGGCGTATTCTCCACCAGGAATGGTCATTTTACTTGCACGGCCTCCAGTAGCGATCAAGATTTTAGGAGCACGATAGGTTTCACCGTTTACTTCGATCGTTTGACTATCGATAAAAGTAGCGTAACCTTTTATAGCCTCGACATGATTGCTATCTAATCCTCTTTGATAAGCACCGTGTAGAAAATCAATATATTTTTCTCGTCTTTCTACTAGACCGGCGAAATCAACATTTTTTAAATCTGCTTGGATACCGTAACTTGAGGCATCTCGTTCAATTGTTTCCAAAATCGTACTTGCTTGCCACATAACTTTTTTAGGTACACAACCGACGTTGACACATGTTCCGCCCAATTCATTCGCTTCAATCAGCAAAACTTTTGCGCCATGCATCCCTGCTCTGTTTGCTGAAGCAATACCGCCAGAGCCGCCACCAATTACGATGTAATCATATATTTGCATTTTGTTCCTCCTTATTGAAGAGATCAATCAAAACCTTTATTTAACGATCCTTTTTCTACAGAAAACAAGTGTAACACTTTTCTTGAATTTTGTATGCGAAGATGCTTAAAACAGGGATATATCAGCTTTTTCCTTATTTACGTTTTCGGATCATATCTCCAGGTTTCACCGGCTGTGCGACTGGCATAGTTAAAATCATCATTGGATTTGGTGCTCGGTCAATGGATTCGCCTTCTTCATTATGCATAACTTCAACGGTTTGACTGAAATGACTGAATCCTGGACCATAAAATTCGATTTCATCTCCTACAGAAAACAAGTTTCTCTGACGTATCGTAGCAATCTGTGTTGCCTCATCATAAGATAATACTTCACCGACAAATTTATATACTGGGATTTTACGACGTTCACCGAATAATTGTTCGTTTTCAGTTGGTGTATTGTAGTAAAAACCTGTAGCTAATTCTCGTTGTGCTACTTTCCATAACTCGTCGATCCATTCTTGCTTGCAGACATAGTTTTCAGGATCTTCCATATAACTGTCTACAGCCGCTTTATAGACATTTGACACCGTAGATACATAATGGATCGATTTCATTCTTCCTTCGATCTTGAAGCTGTCTACGCCGTTTTCAATCAATTCTGGAATATGTTCGATCATTGACATATCCACTGCACTCATCGAGAATTCTTCTTCCACTTCGCCTGTATCAGTTAAACTGTTTCGTTCTTGACCAAAAGGCATATCGAACAATCCATACTTCCAGCGACAAGATTGAGAACATCCGCCACGGTTTGCATCCCGCATCGACATATGGTTGGACAATGTGCATCGACCAGAATAAGAGATACACATGGCACCATGGATAAATGCTTCGATTTCGATATCCGTATTTTTACGAATCTCTGCCACTTCCTCCATTGAAACTTCACGAGCTAAAACGACACGTTCCAACCCTTCTTCTTTCCAGAATTCCAATGTCTCAAAATTAGTTGCTGAAGCTTGAGTGGATAAATGGATCGGCAGACCTGGTGCTTCTGTCGCACAAATTTCGATCAAAGCTGGATCAGAAACAATTACTGCAGAAATACCGACATCACGCAAACTGCGGAAAAATTCCCCTGCTCCATCTTCATTTCCTTCATGGGTGACCATATTAGCAGCAACGTATACCTTCGCATCATGTTCTTTTGCAAAAGCAACTCCTTCAGCCATTTCTTCATAAGTAAAATTACCTGCACGGCTTCTTAAACCATATGCATTCCCGCCAATATATACTGCATCTGCACCATAATGGATCGCGGTTTTTAACTTTTCCAGTGTTCCTGCTGGCGCTAGGATTTCTGGTCGTTTCAATTTTCTTTTTACTGTCATTTCTTTTATCATACTCCTTATTTGATAGCAGAAGGATCAATATAAAAGAATCCTGTATCTAATTCACGGTTTTCAGGATGCAATTTACTGATTTCGCTAGTCATTTTTTCCGCTTTTTCTTGATCCCAGCTACCTTCTAAAATTTGTTTTTTTGCTTCGGCGAATAGTCGAGTAATGTTTACGAATTTTTCGCCTGGAGTAAATAATCCGTCCAATTTCCATGTACAGTAATGATGCTGATAAAGTTCATTCAATTCATTCGAGAGATTCAGATCATTGCTGGCAAAAATATGTGTGCCATGACTATCTTCATAAATAGAATAATGTGTCTCTTCTTTTTTAGGTTCCGAGATAAAAAGACCTCTTTCACGATCTTTTTGTTCGTCTTGTTTCGTATAGTTATAGTAATTCTGTAGCAGTGGACGTTTGGATTGATGGATGCATGTAGCACCATACACAAGGGTTTCTACAGGAATATCGAGTTTTTCTTCCATCGCCTTCATCTCTTCAAAAGGAACTTCACGAGCAAGTACTGCTCCAACTGCGCCTTTTTTCGCCCAGAAATTGATTTGACGTGCACTCGTTACTAATGTTTCAGCATCATAAATATACGGTATACGCAATTCAGGATTTTTTTTCATCGTATAAATAATACCTGTATCACCAACTGTGATCACATCTACGTTTATTTCTTTTAAAAAAGCCAAATATTCAGGTACATTTTTCATTTTTTCAGGATGAATGATCCCATTTACAGCAATATTCGCTTTTTTACCATACTTGTGTGCTAATTCTACCAATTGTCGCTGTTCTTCTCGTGTAAATGAAGCAGGCAGACGCAATCCAAATTGCTCTTCACCGAAATATAGTGTATCTGCACCTGCAGCAAGCAACTGTTCTGCTTGTTCAATAGTTTCTACTGTGGTTATGAGTTCGATCATAATTTTCTCCTCCTACAACTTCATAATAGTAGCATAGCTCTAAAAACTTTCCAATACTTCTTCTATTTAAAGTCGGATTTTTGAAAATTATTTCACAAAAAATCAAAATAAAGTTCGATATATTCTGTCCAAATATAAAAAGAGATTGTGACAAAAATCTTGTCACAACCTCTTAATCAAGTCTTACTATTATAAAAATTCAGCTACACAGACCAAGTAACTATAGGGAACCTACTGTTTCCTTTTTAGGTCCGCGAACATTCAATGTGATTTTTCCTTTTGAAGCACCTACTGTTACGTGGTCACCTAAACGAATTTCTCCGCCAAGCAAAGCCTCGCTCAATCGATCTTCAATTTCTTTTTGAAGTGCGCGACGGATTGGACGTGCACCATATTCAGGATCAAATCCGGCTTTGCCGATCACATCGATTGCAGATGGTGTGATTTTCACTTGAATATCTTGTTCTTTCAATCGTTTGATAATCGCTTTGCTCATGATTTGGACGATTGTATGGATTTCATCTTTACTCAATGAATGGAAGACGACAGTCTCATCAATTCGATTCAAGAATTCAGGTCGGAAAGCTTTCTTTAACTCTTCTAAGATACGTTTTTGCATGGCTTTGTGATCTTTAGTAACATCTTGGACATTGAATCCGACATTTTTTTCTTCTCGAATTTGTGTCGCTCCGATATTTGAAGTCATAATCATGATTGTATTTCTAAAGTCCACTTTTCTACCTTTAGAATCTGTTAAATGACCATCATCCAATACTTGCAGAAGTAAATTGAAAACGTCTGGATGTGCTTTCTCCACTTCATCTAAGAGAATCACTGAATATGGTTTTTGACGAATTTTTTCTGTCAACTGTCCACCTTCATCATATCCTACGTATCCTGGAGGAGACCCGATTAATCGGCTTGTACTGTATTTTTCCATAAATTCTGACATATCAACACGGATCAGGGCATCTTCGCTCCCAAACATGACTTCTGAAAGTGCTTTGGCCAATTCTGTTTTTCCGACACCAGTTGGTCCAAGGAACATGAATGAACCAATTGGACGATCAGGATCTTTCAATCCGCTTCGTGCACGGCGGATCGCACGTGAAACTGCTTTGACAGCCTCATCTTGACCAACGACACGTTCATGCAGAAGTCCTTCCAGTTCTAACAAGCGTTCGCTTTCTTTTTTCTCCAACTGCTGTAGAGGGACACCAGTCCACTCCGATACAACTGTAGCAACATCTTCTTCTGTTACACGATCAGAATAACCTTGCTCCTGTTTTGCTTCAATTGCAGAAACTTTTTGCAGCTTTTTACGTAGTGCTTTTTCTTGTCTGCGTAATTGAGCAGCATTTTCAAAGTCTTGTTTTTGGATCGCTGCTTCCTTTTCTTGTACTAGTTCATCGATTTCTAGTTTGATCACAGTTGATTTTGTTAAGTGATCGGTTTGATCCAAACGGACTTTCGCTGCTGATTCATCGATCAAATCAATTGCTTTATCGGGTAGTTGACGAGAAGTGATATAACGAACAGAAAGATTGACTGCTGCTCGTACAGCTTCATCTGTGATCTCCACTCCATGGTGCTCTTCATATCTTGTACGTAATCCTTGAAGAATTACTTCTGCTTCTTCAGGAGTTGGCTCATCTACTTGAATGCGAGCAAAACGTCGCTCTAATGCAGAATCTTTTTCGATATATTTTTGATATTCATCTAGGGTCGTTGCTCCGATCGTTTGTAATTCTCCTCGAGCTAACGCCGGTTTCAAGATATTCGAAGCATCAATTGCTCCTTCTGCTCCACCTGCACCAATTAAGGTATGCAATTCATCAATGAATAAGATTACTTGACCATCATTATAGATTTCGTCGATGACCTTTTTCATTCGATCTTCAAATTCACCGCGATATTTCGTACCAGCAACCAAAGATCCCATATCAAGCATCATCAGGCGCTTTTCTTGCATGTCTTCTGGCACTTCACCTAAAATGATTTTTTGAGCTAACCCTTCAGCAATGGCTGTTTTGCCTACACCAGGTTCACCCACCAGTACAGGGTTATTCTTTGTCCGTCGGCTAAGAATCTGGATAAGCCGTTTCACTTCTCTCGAACGACCAACAACTGGGTCCAGCTTGTTTTCTTTTGCTAATTTCGTCAAATCACGTGCTAATGAATCTAGCGTAGGTGTTCCTTGCGGTGTTTGCCGTTTATCTTGTACATTTACATTTCTACGACGATTCATTCCTTTTCCAGCAGAATCACCAGCTAGCCCCATTTTTTGTTTCAGAACTTGACGGGCTTTTGAAAGGCTGATACCTAAGTTGATCATGATTCGAGTAGCCATGATACTTTCATCTTTTAATAAGCTCATCAAAATATGTTCTGTTCCAACTTTTTGAGAACCAGTTTTCTTCACTTCGCTGCTAGCTAAAGCAAAAACTTGTTTCATTCTTGGTGAATATGGAAGAAAGACTCCTTTAGGGTAAGAACGGATACCACCATAACCAATCAGATGTTCAATTTCTTCATAAATTTCCGTTTCATTCAAATCCATTTCACGTAATACTTTTCCAGCAATTCCATTTTGCTCGACCACTAAGGCTAGTAAAACATGTTCTGAACTAACTGATTGATGTTTCAATCGTTTTGCTTCTTCTTGTGCAATTTCTAATACTGCTTGGGCTCTTTCAGTAAAAAGTTCTTCCATCTAATCTCACTTCCCATCTTCATAACTTAAACGTTCCAGAAATGCTCGGAGAATCCGAGCACGTGTATGATCTTCATATTCATTGAAATTCAATGTGTTTTTTGCAATTGCACTCAACATCAAGTTTCCTTCTTTTTTTGTAATTATTTGGTCTTCATAAAGTTTTTGAATAATAGCAAAAGCATTTTTCTCACTGATTGTATCATCAAATAACTGATTTATCTGCTCAAGTAATTGTTTTTTATCTGAAATCCTTACTTTTGCAATTCGTATATAACCACCACCACCACGTTTGCTTTCTACTAGATAACCACGTTGGATGGTAAAACGGGTATTAATCACATAGTTGATTTGTGAAGGAACACAGTTAAAGAGGTCTGCCATTTCAATCCTTCGAATCTCGATCATTTCACTATTTTCCAGAATTTTCTTTATATATGATTCAATTAAATCCGAGGTATTCTGATGTGCCATCTTATTCATTCCCTTTGACTAATATTGACCTTAATTATAACGAATTTGGTAATAGAAAGAAAGAAGAACGCTTTTTGTTAAATAAATCCTTTAGAATCAACAAAAAAAAATACGGAATATACTATTCCGTATCGACGCGCCCAAGAGGAGTCGAACCCCTAACCTTTTGATCCGTAGTCAAACACTCTATCCAGTTGAGCTATGGGCGCATATTCAATTTAAAAAAATTATAAATCATTTGAAAACAAAAAGCAAGATAAAAAAAATCGGGAAGACAGGATTCGAACCTGCGACCCCTTGGTCCCAAACCAAGTGCTCTACCAAGCTGAGCTACTTCCCGTTTAAAAAATAAAAAAGACTACGCGCCCAAGAGGAGTCGAACCCCTAACCTTTTGATCCGTAGTCAAACACTCTATCCAGTTGAGCTATGGGCGCATATTTAAAATGCCGAGGACCGGAATCGAACCGGTACGGTGATCACTCACCGCAGGATTTTAAGTCCTGTGCGTCTGCCAGTTCCGCCACCCCGGCGCGATTGCTTTGGCAAAGCGGAAAACGGGGTTCGAACCCGCGACCCCCACCTTGGCAAGGTGGTGCTCTACCACTGAGCTATTTCCGCGTGTTTAAAGATGCCGGCTAAAGGACTTGAACCCTCGACCCTCTGATTACAAATCAGATGCTCTACCAACTGAGCTAAGCCGGCATGTAAAACTTAAATTATGCGGGTGAAGGGACTTGAACCCCCACGCCGTAAGGCGCTAGATCCTAAATCTAGTGCGTCTGCCAATTCCGCCACACCCGCAAAAATATGAGCCGTACAGGGCTCGAACCTGTGACCCTCTGATTAAAAGTCAGATGCTCTACCAACTGAGCTAACGGCTCATATGGAGGTTAACGGGATCGAACCGCTGACCCTCTGCTTGTAAGGCAGATGCTCTCCCAGCTGAGCTAAACCTCCATGGATAACTTAAGCGTGGCGACGTCCTACTCTCACAAGGGGCAACCCCTCACTACAATCGGCGCTAAGAAGCTTAACTTCTGTGTTCGGCATGGTTACAGGTGTATCCTTCTCGCTATCGCCACCACACTGTGGTGTTA